>DWYB01000027.1 GCA_019118885.1 Candidatus Mediterraneibacter surreyensis
TTACAGCGATAAGAAAGAGATACCAACACACTTATGATATGCGGTATCTCTTATCTTAATAGCAATATTCTTTTGTTTGCAAGCAGGTAAACACGGGCTGTTTCTTAATATCCTTTTGTTTGGGAAACTCCACTCTCCCATTTTGATACTGCCTGCCTCGACACACCGATTTTATCTGCAAGCTCTTCCTGAGAAATTCCTTTTGTTTTCCTCAAATTCTGTATTCTGTCAGCAATGGTCATAATTGATACCGCCTTTCTTTTATTTGTGTACGGCCATTTTAGCAGAAACAGCAGTAGAACTGCCACCAACAGCGCTTTAAAAAATGTCAACCGGCAGTTGACATCAGTTTAGCCCGCAAAGAGAAAGCAATTGATTCTTACGTTCAAATCCCCTCATAATTACTCCTGTTAAACTTCAAATGCTAATCCGAAATAGTCTCACCCTGTTCTGTCCTATACTGTAAACTCTATATATACTTCCCCGCCTCCCGGATACTCAGCTTATCCATCCGGTCTCTGTATCTGTCTATAAAATTCCTCACCCACTCCGGATCCGTCTTAGAGTAATCACGCAGACTCCATCCGATTGCCTTATTGATAAAGAACTCATCACTGCCGAGATTGTTGACAATTATCTTCTCAAGAAGAGCTGTGTTTGTCTTTTCCTTCCGCAGGAGCTGATGATCGATAGCAATACGTCTTACCCAGAAGTCCTCATCAGTTGACCATTCCAGCATCAGTTCATCCACACGGGCATCTCTCAGACCAATATCTCCGATCACCCTGTCCAGGAAATCAATTGTCTCTGTGTTCGTCCGCATAGCACTGATCAAGAAATTGCCAGTCCACAGTTTTCGTTTTCTTTTCTTCCTTTAAGATATCCCGATAAAGTTTCTTTCTTTTCGGAGTCGGTATCCCGTAGAAAGGGAAAAGATTTCTCATGTATTTCGCCATTTTCACGGCATTCTCTCGATCTGCATTTTCTTCAAATCTGCGCTTGATTTCTTTATACTTATCCATCAGATCTCCTTTATTGTGCAGAATACTTTCCAAATACTTTTGACATTTTATAGATATAAACAATCTTCACAATGCTCACGACAAATGTTCCGATAGTAGATGCCAGAACTATAATCATTCCAATCAGCGGTATTATCACAGCAAGTACTGTTCCTCCGATCATTCCAAAGAATGTACCCACATACCATTTCCACAGTTTAAACCATTTGTCCGAAAGAGTCCGGTCTACGTCTCGCAGGACATCCGCATGTCCCATAAATTCGTAGTATACTCCGATCATATTGATAACAACAGATACAATAACGACCGATATCGCAATGAAAGATTCCGTATCATCCGATATCGGTATCACTGCCACAGAGATTACCGCAGTAATAAAACAACAGATTGCAGAATTACGGTAGTGCATACTCTCCGATGCGATCTTCATCAGAACCACACCATAAGCGGCAGTTGCCGCTATATTCAGGATCTGTCCGGTAAATGCCAGCACCGGCACTGCATTTGTCACATTTTCGCTTGTAAGAAATTTTGCGACAGTTGATACAATAATAAGCCAGAATAATATATTCGTCCATTTTGCCAGCAACGGTACATTTACTGTTGGTTTTCTCTCTGTCTGCATCTGGTTTACATTTAATTCATCCATATTATTGTCCTCTACTTTTTCTTATAATTTTTTCATATTTTCCATGAATTCTTCCACATTAGGCAGTCTTTTCACTCGTCTGAGTTTAATCCCTGATTCCTTACATACCTGTTCCAGAATCGCCTCAATCAACACATTTCTCACCCGGATTTCTTTTGGCACGCCATGCTGTGATATAAATGAGAGCAGTTCCTCCGCCAGTATGATCTTTTCATCATCCTCCGGTCCTGTCATCTCCACTTCCAATATCATTCCGGATTGTGCATCAGCAAGCAGACAGATCCAGGGATTCGCAGGACGGTCATACACGGCGTCCTGTACTCCCGCATTCAAAGAGATAATATCAGCTTCAAGTACCACACTGCATTTCTCTGAATTTCTCAATTCTTCCAGCACTTCCTCATCCGTAAGAGTAAGCACCGGGAAATTATGGCCTGTAAAAGGCAGCGGCTTTGCCTCGCCTGTCACTTTCTTTCCTTTGGCAGAATAGACAAACGTCTCTTCTGCTTCAAATTTCACCTGAATCTGATGGTCTCTGTAATACAGAATGGCATCTTTCAGAAGCGCCAGATATAACGTCATACGGTGTACTTCATTCTGATCCATATTGTATGGGAAATACCCCTTTTTGAAAGACAGAAAGTACAGCCACTGATTCTTTCCGCGGAACTTATAGCCCAGTTCTTTGACGATTCTGTGCTGTTCTTCGTCCATTTCCTCACGGTTTCCCCAGTAGCAGGTCAGATTATTCTGACACGCCATCGCAAAATCGGACGGAATATTCATATGATCTGAAAGTGTAAGCATCATAAAATCATTCAGGCCGTCAAGACCTTCATATATAGTGATTCCGTAACATTCCCCGCTTCTTCCAAGTATACTGGCATACACTTCTTCCTCCCAGCCACCGTCCAAAGTAATGAGATCCATATCATAGAAAGTCTCCCAGGGTTTCAGCTCTTTTACTGCCATTGCAGCCTCATACAGCGCTCTCCACTCTTCAAGCCCGGCTTCTTTTCTTTCTGCGGCTTCTGATGTTTTCCTATATTGTTCATTTTCATTGATCTCCATAACATCCAGAAAACCGTCATCTTTCATAAACAGTTTTTCATAAAGCGCAGCGGCACACGACGTATCCGGTTTATTTACAAGCCGAATTGAAAAAAACTGTTCCAGTTTGCGGTTCATCTCGTCCATATCATAAAATGCCGGATCAAACTCATCTGTCGTATAGCCCGTATTTTCCAGCCATTCTGCTGTCTCCTCGTACTCCTCATAAGCCGGATTTTCCAGCACTTTTAGAATGTGATAATATCCGTAAAGCCCGCCGCAATCCTCAAACGGACAGGCGCCTTTTGCTTTCACCACAACCGGATGCATTTCATCGAAATCCGTCAGCACAGACTCCACATCAACCCGATGCTCCCAGTCATCGCCAAAATCATAAATATATGTAAACCATTTGGAATGCTCCATAAATGGATCGATCAGAGTCTCTGCTGCTTCTTCAGCATCAGGACCAAAAACAGTCCAGTCATCATCTGTGATTTCCTCAATCCTCATGCCAAGGTCACGGAACTCAAAGGAAAACAGATGCGATCCGTTCCATCCCATAATCTCATTTAACAGTACGCCCAGCTGAGAAAATGTTATTCCCGCCGGAACAATACATCTGCGCCAGATCGGCGGATGCGCGTTTTTGATTGATACTTTTAGCTGATACGCCTTCATATGTGTTCTCCTTTTCAGATTATTCAAGATCAGTCTCAGAGGTCAGACTCATTCTCAGATATACCATATCGACAAGCTGCCGCCCGCCCTCATAGATCGGATGGTCATAATACTCCGTGAAAAATCCTTTCACCACGTGGGATCTCCGAAATCCGCAGCTTTCATAAAAAAGCAGCGTCAAGGGGCTGTCACCTGTGCCGACCTGCATAATATCATAACACCCACGGTAAGTGTCCGCAAGAAACCGGATCATTCGTCTCCCATATCCGTGTCTCTGAGAGCCGGGCGTTACAGCAAGATTCTTGATCTCCAATATTCCGTCTCCCTCGTCTGTCACCACGCATTCCGCTTTAATGCCGTTATCGTCAAGAACGTACATAATTCCCCTCTCAAGATACCGGTCGATCATATCTTCCTGTTCATCCGCAAGCAGAAGGAGATCCAGATACTGTTTCTTATTCTCTTTGATCTCTCTGATCTTCTGTTGCTCGTCTGTTAAGTATCGGCTCATTGATTTTTTTCTTTCTCCTCCGATTCCCCGCAACCTGTGATTACCCATGGTCCGTTTTCACACGTAAATCTGGGATCCCGTATAAACGTGACAAAAAGATGTGCAATGCATCTCTCAATCTGTTCTCTCTTATCGCTGTTTTCAAATGCGTTCAGCTCATCCACACTCACTCCTGCATAGCGTGCGATCGTCTCGTTCGGAATGTCAAAGACGCGAGTCAGCTCGTCCATCAAGCCACGATAGTAAGTGTCTGATACAGGCTTTTCATGCAGCAGAAGTATCAGAAATATATTAAGGTATTCTGTCCTCGAGAAATCCGATGGCAGGTTCCCGTTCAGGTATTCCTGCAGTTCCGACTCCGGCAGTTTCGTCGCCCGGCTTATGGCGGTAAGAGGGAAACCCGCGTCCATACATCTTTTCAATAATACCGGGAGATCATCTATCTCTCGCATTCCCGGCCCCGGTTTTACTTCTATAAACTGTTCTTTCTTTTCCACATCCATCTCCATTTTATCCATCCCGCCTGATTACTCATACCCCACGATGATCTTCCTGCATTTCATTTCCGCAATATGGGCATTTCATCATCTGCACCTTCTCCCCATCTCTTATTTGTAAATATATTAATTGCTTTACAAACTTTATAGCGTCCTGTAACTTTTGTCCTCAACCTGTATAACCTGTTTATCCGTGATCACTTCTAAGTCCAATCTGGAATGATATTCTTCAACAGCTTTCTTTGCCGCTTCTCCCATTTCTGCATTTCCGATGTGCGGCACGATATAAAAGTCCACCAGTCCCAATCCGGTGTAATCTGTCAGCTCCGGTGCTTTCTCAGGGCTGTCCATACCGACGCAGTAACCGATATCCGGGCAGGCTATGACCGCTCCCGCGGATTCTCCTATATACAATTTTCCTTTATTGACTTCCTGTACTAATATCTTATCTGCCCCCGACCCCCTCAGCTCCTGTAAAAGGTAAAAGGTATTTCCGCCACCAACAAATATAATGTCATTTTTTGTAAGAGTACTTACTATCGACTCAAAAGAAGCAGTGGAAACATCCAGCACGTCAACTTTGAGCCCCAGACTTTCCAGAATATTCGTCTCGTCCTCGATCATTCCCTCTATCTCTTCTGCAATGCCCGCCGTGGGAATATAGGTCACTGTTTTTCCTTCCAGTCCCGGTTCAATTGTCCTTACCAGATCTGCAACCTGATAGAGCATGGATACCAGTATCAATTTCTTCATGACATCGTCACACTCCTTACTTTATGTCTCGTTTTCATAATAGAACTCCGTCCACTTTCCCTTGTAAGAATAGCAGGGCAGATATGGATGCTTTTCTCCTGTCAGCTCTCCGTTTTTCAGCGCCAGCGCATCTTCCAGATTCCTTCCGATGTACTCCGGACCGATGGGATATTCATGATGGCAGGGTAAAATCGTCTCCACCTGATCCGCCAGAGTACACATCTTTTTCTGGCTTTCGATGTAAAGATCCAGATTCCGGTGACTTCCGAACATAAAAATTGGCCCTGCTTTCTGCACGGAATCACCGGGCAGAAGAAGTTTTTTCTCCCGATCGATAAACGCCACGCTCCCATATGTATGTCCGGGAATCTCGATCGTCTCAAAACGATAACCGCCGCACACAAACACATCTCCTTCTGAAAGCGGTTCAAGTTCTATGTCACCTTTTACAAGATGCCAGTCCGCTTTATGAAGACAGCATTTCCAGAAATCTTTCAGTCCGCCCGCATGATCCACATCTCCATGTGTCAGAATAACTCTGACCGGCAGATCCGTAATCTTCCTGACTGCCTCGTATACATGACTGTCCTCAAAACCGGTATCAATCAGCAGCGCTTCATCATCACCTGTAATCAGGAACTGTCTTACGCGCCCGTCGTCAAGTATGTAAAAATTTTCCATAAGCAAGGTTGTCTCTGTCATTTCATCACCCTCTTCTATTCATTACAGATCTTTCAACGTCAATATAGAACCCAGAATATATCCGCACTCCCATTCCGAAAACTTCTGCGGATCTCTGAAATACGGATGCTTAAATATAACACCGAATTCTCCCAGATCATAAATCGGCATTTTCTCCTCATCACTCTGCGTCGTCTCAAGAGTTCCCGGAAGTGTATCTCCGAACACCTCTTCGTCACTGTACAGTTCCCTGTAAAAATCCGGCAAGGCGATAAACTTTCCACACATCAGGAAATCAAATGTCCTCACATAAACTTTTCCGCCCTGCACTTCTCCGTCATCCGGTATATCATGGACTTTCTCTTCTGCGCGCACACGCATCGGATCAACTCCCACAGAATCGAAAAATAATTTGTGTTCTTTCTCGAAGGCATTCACAAATCTCTCATTTACCGTCCTGTTCTCTGCGAAATTATTCTGCATATACAGTTTCTTTGTCGCTTCTACATCAATATCCAATGTCCACGGATAAAAATTAAATATCATGTTCACTCTTTCCTTTCACACTTCTGCATACTGCTGGAAAGAACTCTTAATCCTGCTGAAATTCTTTTCTCAGGACTTCTTTCGGAGGCTCTATCTCATTTGCGATCGTATGCTCCGTAAGTTCGGAAAGGAGTTTTATCTTCTTGTTGAGCAGCGGCCTCATACAATTCGGCACGTGCTCCTGATGCGCCCTGTGGATCGCCACACATTCCTTGCAGTTGCCGTGATAACGGCAGGCCTTTTTACAGGGGCAGTGATCCTTGTCCTTATATTCCTCCCGGAATTCTGCTGCAAACTCCTCCTGCAGTCTGAGTCCTTCTTTGCGATTTCCCTTATGAAATTCTTTCATAGCGTCAAGCTCTTTCTGATTTCCCTCAATGATCATCTTTTTCTCTTCCTTTCGTAATTAAAATACCAAGCGGTACCACTGATATCCGATATAATAAAATGTCTCCCTCAAAAGGAACGGGATTTTTGTCCGCAGGCTGACATATCTCGTAGTAGGTGTCGGCGAACTGTACGCCGTAATCCCCGTGTCTTCCGCCAGAAGCATCGCCCGTTTCATATGGAGCGGATCGCTGACAATAATTGCAGTCTCATAATCATTTTCATCCATGATCACCTTGGAGTTTTCCAGATTCTCCTGTGTGATCGTAGAAGTATCTTCTGTAAGTACAGCCTCGTCAGAAATCCCCTGCTCCAGAAGATACTTTTTTGCCACTGAGGCTTCGGACATCTCCGAGCCGTCAGGCGATCCGCCTGTCACTATAATTCTGTCTACATAGCCTTCCTCATACAGCGTAATCCCGTGGTTGATCCGCTCCCTGTACACCGGAGAAGGTTCATCCGCATATACAGCTGCGCCTAGAACAATTGCCACATCCGCTCTGCATTTCTGATCAACCGTACTGAAAGACCAGATGTTATATATATTTTTGCCTGTATAAGTAACGAGCAGCACCGCGATCACAAGAAGGATCTTAGCCGCGAGTTTTCTTTTACTATTTTTCTTCATTCTGCCCTTCCGTTTACTCATCCGGCTGCTGTCCGTCATGGGCTTTCCACTGGCACTCTGTCAGCTGCATATTGGAAAATACCGCCTTAAACGAAGAATCCTCCGGAGAGCAGGCATAGATACCGAACCGGATTTTTCCCTTTCCTTTATGCATATGGCAGATACGCATCTGCTGAAAATGGATTCCGTCCTCAGAGCACTCGATACAGTAATCGTCCTCTCTGCGGCTGAAGCGATACCACATGGACTTCACATCTGCTCCTATGACCGTTGTCGCCCAGTCTGAGTATCCTTCATTGGTCACAACACTTCCCAGATGCTGATACTCTTCATTTTCATACTCAATAGAACCTTTCAGCCAGTTCTCACTGTCCAGATACATCACGATGCCGCACTGGTCAAACCGATGATGACTCTCCTCAAAGTCTGTCTTCACTATAAAGCTGAAATACTTTTCCTCTGTCTCCATCTGAAAGACAGGTGCATTATCGTTCCGGAAATGATAATATGTCCTTTGCCACAAATCTGTGTGCGGCTTCGTGACAATCTCCACCGTGTCGTCTGTTATTGTGTAACTCTCCGGTTCTCTTGTCCATTTAAACTTTGTAAAATCCATGTTCTCCTCCTTAATCTTCATAACATTCTTAAGCCATGTACGCTTCTCATACAAGGCATATCTGTCTGGCATATTTCTTTTCTGAATCTTCGATTACTTTGATCTTTCCCTGGCTGATTAGCTTTTCAATCCTCTGTGCGTACCACCAGTCTCCCACACCGATCGGATTATTCCCGAGAATATCTCCAAGCAGGCGGGCTTCCTTTTCCGGTTTCTCTGTGATTCTTTTCCAGATCAAGAAATCATAAAAATCTTCAGGAACACCGAGTACCCTGCCGTTTACCACAGCACGCAGGGAACTGTTATCCTCCTGAAGTTCCGCCCAGTTCCATGCATACATTTTCAACTCCATTTTGCTCAGTCTCTTTGCATGTGACAGATACTGAGCAAATTCTTCCGGGAATACTTCACCCCAGTGACTATATGAAACAATTGCATTATCCTGCTGCACTTTATATTCTGGCAGCCTTACAACGAAGATCTCATTTTCGTAATTCTGCAAAAGGCTGCACAGATGATAAAACCCGCAGATAGAGTATGGCGCGTTACTGTACCAGATCCTGACAGACTCACCTTTCTCGAGGAGCTCCTGTAAACGCTTCAGTTCATTACTGTAAACATCTCCCAGCTTTTGGCACTCCTCGTTCAGTTCCTTATCTCCGCCCCACTGATCCTGTACATACATGGAGCAGATCAGATCCTTTCGATACTGGCTGTTCACGCTTTCTTTTATATCTCCGGCATCCAGCATGAAACCAAGACAGATAACCTCGTCCCTGCCGCCGGACTGCCTTCTGTGCTTTAGCTTTATATCCCTCATAGTACCGGCTTCGCTTTCTCCGAATAAAACGTCTACCATAGATCCACCTCCGGCTTTTCCGCTCTGCTATCCCGATAAACTCAATATAAATTGATTCTGCATTTTCGTCAACTGAACCGGACTCAATTCTTGATTTTCTTTTCATGCTCCATTTTTCTATTTCACCCCTGCACTTTGCAACGCCTGTTCTGCTCTCTCCTTATCCTTAGCAGCCACAAACAGATGATACTCGTATGCTGCTGAAGCATTAATGAATGGCGTTCCATGAAATCTTCCCGGATTTGTCATCGGATTCGACTTGGAAGTATACTCAATCCCCTTGTCCGCAAGCACATCTTTCGCTCTGTTATATTCATTTATATCTCTTGTCAAATAAACTTCTTTCCTGAAAATCATCTCATTCCCCTTTTCCTGCAGATGTATGTTCTTGAATCTTTTCTCTGGATATGCTATATTCTTAATAGAAAAGGAGCAACCGCCCACAAGGGGTTGACCTATAATAAAGAGATAACATAGAATTACCACCTCATTACTCGCCAAAGTTACCGGGGTGGTCTTTCTATGCTTAATGCATTACTTCATAAACGTAAATACGAATGTAAGCAATGCCAGTATGAACATTCCAAAAGCCATCAGGTCTTTAAAGTCAAATGGCTTCTTGTCCATCAGCACCACTTCCATTCTATGTAAGAATAGAGGTCAGCCACCCTGCAACACGGTTGCTCCGTAGCTCATTCTATCATGATATATTCCACCTCTTCAATCCTTTTTTCATTTCCAAATCACGCTGCATTTCCCCGTCGCATTTCTGAACAGAAAAACTAGATAATACCTCTTTTCCCTTTCTACTTCCAGTTTCGTCTCGTAATTTGTCCCCATACAGGATATTACTTCCCGCCTTTTTGCATCCAGAACCTTTACCGCAACCGTTCCATCTGATATTTCCGAACGATATGTAAAATGGTAAATCCCCGGATCACGAAATCTTATCACTCGTTTTATCCGTCCGCTGCAAGCTGCAAATCGAAGCTGCGCATTTCCGTTTCTTCTTACATAACCGGCAAATATCACCGCAGTTTTAGCGCTGAATATAAGCAGTCCGTTGATATAAAGCAGATAAAACACAAGAATTAAACCTAATGCAAATGCGAATCCCCATCCCATAGCATCGTCCTTTCTGTCCGCATCTCTGGAGTTACATCAGCGCCGGCCCGCACTCAAATGCCAGCGCCATATATCTGATCTTTGAAATATTGTCTCAACAGCTATCGTCTGCTCCCTTCTTCATCACATAATTAACCAGCAGTATTCCTTGTCTCTCCACCTGCTGCTCCTGCACGACCCGATATCCTCTTTTTTCAAAAAAAGTCTTTGCCGTAATAGATGCATGGGTTGTAAACTCTTCTACTTCCGCCGCCTGTTCCAGTCTGCTGCAGAGCTCTGACGCGATCCCATACCGCTGAAAATCTCTGTGCACATACAGCCGATCGAGATATCCTGTATTGTCCATA
The DNA here is from genome assembly GCA_019118885.1 of Candidatus Mediterraneibacter surreyensis. Lineage (GTDB taxonomy): Bacteria > Bacillota > Clostridia > Lachnospirales > Lachnospiraceae > Mediterraneibacter > Mediterraneibacter surreyensis. The sequence continues at coordinate 10,353 of DWYB01000027.1, forward strand.
TCCGCAAAGCCCACAATCTGTTCCGTTCCATTTTCCTTGTCTGACGTCATCACCGCAACCAGTGTCATATGCTCCTGAAAGGATCGATCCCACGCCGCCAGATCTATATTTCCGTCAGCCCATGCATCAAGCTGTTTTTCTGTATAGTCTGCCGCATTGACAGTGTGTACCGTATTATAGAAAAGCTCCGCTATCTCTTTTATATCTTCCTGTCTGTACGCTCTGATTTCCATATCTATACTCCGTTTTTCTTCTGCATTCTTTCCACTCTGGTGAATTCATACGCAGGCACTCGTGCCAATTATCATTGATCGCTCTTAAAAGGCGCTATAAACAGAAAAATCATTACCACAAGCCAGGCAATATACAATGCATATGTAATTGAATTATTCCATGGAAATCCTGCCTCCGGATGGTTCAAGGCATATACAACAAATGCAATAGCCAATACAAGCATCAAAACGGCTATTATTCTCGAAAGTTTCTTAGTCATTTGACTCCCCTCCTTTGATAAAATCTCGTCTTCAACTTAAAGGGCTACCAGCCTCATCGAGCCTTAAGACCATAAATATATCGGCTGTATAATTATCATTATATCTTTCTGTCCGCTCAAATCCTGCCCTTTCATATAGGCGAACCGCACGCTTGCTTGATGACAATGAATCAAGATACATTTCTCCGTATCCATTCCGCTTTGCCTCTTGAATCGCTGTATTCAGCAGCAACCGTCCCAGTCCTTTTTTATGATACTGCTCCAGAAGATACAATGATTTCAGTTCGCACTTGTCGCTGTCCAGCTTTTTCAGTGCTACTGTTCCGATCATGTCTTCACCGTCAAAAAGGCACCAGAAATGCTCAAAATATTCTGATACATCGTTGTACATCTTATGGCGGCCATTCAGTTCGAAACATCTGCCCGATTGCGGCAGACATATTTCCAGAAATTGAAGCAGCTTATCACGATATTGCCTTTTATACTTTTGAATTGTGCACATATTACTCTTTAAAAAGATATCCTTCCCTTGTCAGGCATTTCAACGCCTTCGCTTCGTTTTCTTTTTTCACCAGAATGTAATCCGTATTATATGTAGAGACAACAAATATACCGATCTTCTCTTTTGCCAGAAGTGTAGATATTTTTGCCAGAATTCCTATCAGTGAGAAATCAAGGACTCCTTGGATCCGGAATGCCCGCCAGCCATCTTCGCGCTCTGTCGTGTTATCAGGCGCATCCTCCGTCAGACACACCAGCGAGTTTTCCTCATCCGTTTTACCGATAAAACAATATTCGGATTCCATATTTACTTTTGAATAATCCGTAACTTTACAAACTGAAAAATCTCTATGAATCTTCTGTAGTTCCATCTGCACTGTCTCCATTTCTTAAAATTTTTCAGCTCGCTCCATCGGCGTTCCCACTTCGATCAGATTCCCGTCCGGATCATAAAATCGAATTACTTTCTGTCCCCAGCAGTGAGTCATAAGTCTGTTGACATATTTAATCGAGGGATACATTTTCTCAAGTTTTTGAGCGAATGTTTCTATATCAGGCTCTTCAAAATACAATTCGCAGGTATTACTTTCCGGAATAATATCTTTTTCCAGAAATTTTTCCCAGATCTTTTTGTCCTGAAGCACCAGACCTTCGGTCAAAATCATATTTCCATCATTGTCAAGCACCGTATCCAGACCGAACAAATCGTGATAAAACTGCTTTGATCTTTCAATATCATCAACAGCGATCAATATATTTTTTAATCTCATCTCCACACCTCTTTTGTCATATTTACTTTCTAAACTACCATATTGCCTGCAGGATAAACGCGGACATTACCAGCACCGCAATCACCTGAATGACCATACTGATGCCATCAATCAGATAAGACGGCTGTCTGGTTTTTCTCATTTCCCTGATAAAAGAAATATCATATCCCATTGTAAATACTGCGTTTATAATTACCTCAATAACCAAAAACATTATCAGATTATTTTTGCCCCCATAAGAGATTCCTAATCCAATATGTGTAACGACAGTTTCCGGAATATTCTCCCAGTTCACAAGTAATAGAATTCCGCTCATTCCTATTATTATCCATGAAACATAGTTAATAATCTTTTTAATTTTATCCATTTATTGCTCCTTACATTGCCGATAACACTAAGACCTAATCTTCCAGTTTTTTCACTATGATTTTCAGACTTTCCGGATCTACAAAGCTGACTTTCTGTCCATATGTATCAATCATCGCCCGGGTATCTGCATCCTGCTCGTCAACCGGCTGTTTTTTCACCTGTTCATAGAGCATTTTCATCATCATTCTGTGTTTGAAACTCAGCTTTTCATAATCAATCCCGCCTCTCAGATGATAAAATTCCGTCCTGTCAGCAAGGGAGTTCGGTATCTGTCTGATCGCAGCTTTCCTGATATTCTCTACATTTTTTTCATCGGCCGGATCGGCAAGCCCTACTGTGATCACAACAAATCTTTTACACTTATCTGCCGAAATCTTTTTCGCTGTCTTTGCCATGCCCATGATGACGCCGGCATAAAGCCCGCCCACGTAGATGACTTCTTCATATTCATCCGGCTCCTTTATTTTATCGTACGGTAATGCTTCACATTTCAATCGTTCTGCTAATGCTTCTGCATATATTTTTGCTGTTCCATAACAGCTTCCGTATATAATGATCGCTCCCATATGCTTTCTCCCTGATTTTATATTGGGTTAATTTTCTATATTTTTCCTCCAATCTGCAACAGATGATCATTCAGCTGACACTCGAAAACCGTAATCCACAGCTCCGTTTCCCCACTGCCCCTGCACCAGATATACACATCCCGGCTGTGCGGTAAATTCAGGATTTCCTTTCTCATTTTTCTGTACTTCTACAGAAGTGCCTTCCGGTATCCCAGCCGTGCTGTCCTGATACTCTCCCAGCAAAGAATCATCCCATGAAAGTATCTGAACACTTTCCGGTTTTTCATCAAACTCCAGTTCCATAGTCATCGGCTCTGACAGTTTTGTCACCTCTGTGGGTTCAGTCTGCAGGATATGGGGTGCATCTGTAGTAATTGTGGTGCTTTCTCCATTTTCCTCATAAGTCCATGTATAGCCTGATGCCTCCGGGATCATTACCGCCACAGACGCCAGTTCATCCGTATAGCACACATTCAGACAAGGGAGCTGGGCGGGATCTTTTTCTGGGAAAAGCTCATCCAGATAATGTCCGTATTCCTGTATATACTTCTGGTTAGCCTGTTCTGTTCTTTCTATCTTAGTAATTCCGTGATATTGGGCAGGATATGACTGTGCCATAATCCCGTTTCCATAGATATTTACCACATCTCCGTTCATCAGATCCTGTTCTTTGATCTTCCCGCCCTCTTCATCATAGAGTTCTCCTTCAGGTATTGTCCCTGTAAACGGATACTCCGCTTCCAGATTTACAAAGAGACTGTTTCCATCGTCTTTTTGTAAATAGACTGCTGTCAGAAACTGCCCGCTGTCTGCCTGAGTTCCATCATCCGATGGCTTATCTTTCCTGAAATGATTTTGTACCGCGGCAAATACCGCTAATATAATAATCGCCAGTGCCGCTATTGCGATGACAACAGTTATTTTTTTATTTTTCCTCATTTTTCCTCTTCCTTTGTTATATAATTGATGAGCGGTTCCAGATATTTCTTGTCTGTCCAGTCGCATTTCTGTCCGACCGCACACATTAATGCTTTCATCCACGGTTCATATGTGGACGGATCCTTTTTCCCCACTGCTTTCTGAAGCATCCTGCACATGGTGCGGTCTGTGAATGTCATTGCCTCTTCATCCCATGCGCCGCGTCCGTAGAACATAGGAATATCCCGTAAATCCTCTTTCAAGTTATGCTCCTTAACCTCTTGCAGCGCCTTTTCATCATACGGCGAAGCACCCACACAGAATACTGCGGTCCGTCTGCCTGCAAGTGCGTTTTTATTCTTTCTGAGATAGGATATTCCGGCGATTCCCGAAGCATAAACCGCACCGCACAGAATGACTGTATTATAGTCATTCATTGTATCAGCTTTTGCTTTTTTTACTTCAACAGCGTCAAAGCCGGTCGCCTCCTGCAGCCACTGAACATATTTTTTCGTACTTCCGTATTTTGACTGATAGATAACAATGCCTTTGCTCATTTTTTACCCTCCAAATGTCCCGACTTCTCCCATATCTGCCGTGAATTCATACTCCAGTGACGTACCTTCTGCCCCCACAAGCCTGATACGGTTTTCTCCGGTTTCCGCTTTAATTATCTCTGATGCAGACTTCCCGTTTTCTTCTCCCGCAATACATTCTGTAAGTGTAGTTACCGTTCTGTCCGGGCTGACATAAATAAGCTTTGCCTTTCCTGCTGTAACTGTCAGGCTGTAAGAGATATTTACTTCTTTCTCTTCATCTGTATCAAATTCCCATATCGTATCCATTCCTTCCAGTTTTTCTGCAGAACCGCTCACAGTCTGATCGGACTGAGAGCCGCTGTAGTTTGTCAGATTATAACTGTTGGAATCCCCAGCCAGTGCCCTCTCATTATCATATACTCTTGCCCCGGTATTCATCACGCATCCCGACAGCAGCAGAACAGATAATCCCGCAGCTGTCATTATTTTCCACATTCTCTTCATAGTCCGTATCTCCTCTCGGCTGTTTCTGTGTCCATTATAATATAAAAGAGAGCATAAAAGTATAGTTTCTTCTACGCTCTCTTCCATAATATAAAATCTTAAGAATTGTCTTACAATCTCTTTACTTTTCTCAGTACTTTCCTGCCTGTTTCCCAGTCTCCTCTGCTCACTTCGGCCACATATCCGCCGCCGTTTTCCACCTGCCAGTGATAGAATTCATGTGCATCCTCAGACAGTCCCGAAAGCACCGCCATGATTGTACCGCCATGCACGATAAAGGCCGCACTGTCTGCCTCTTCACTCAGAAGCCGGCTGATCCATTTCTTTACACTGTCCACACACCTTCCACGAAATGCTGTCTGGTCCTCTCCTCCCGGAAATGCCGTCATCCCGCCGGATTCCATCCACCGGATATACTCCGGTTCATCTTTCAGGTCTTCATAAGTCTTCTGCTCATATTTCCCGAAATCACACTCCCTGAGCATCAGTTCTGTACAGATTTCCTGCCCCGGATAAATAAGTTCTGCAGTCCGGATGCACCGCTTCAGCGGGCTTGCGATGATACGCTGTACAGGCGGATACAGCTCGCCAATACTTTTTTCCTGACGCAGCTTGAACTCTTCCACCGCCTGTTCGGACAAATCTTCGTCTGTCCGGCCGATATACTGTCTCTTTTCATTGCCCGGCGTCTTCAGATGCCGGATAAATACAATCTTCATATTGCTCCTTATAACTTTCCTGCAAGAACGATCACCGCCAGCATCGCCAGCTCACACACCTGCAGGAAATACCCCGCCAGATCTCCGGTCGTTCCGCCGAACTTCTTTCTGCTCATCCTGTAGTAATAGACAAATACCAGAAGAGCCGCCGCAATCACGAGCGCCGCCACAGCCACGGAACCGCTTTTCCGGCTCCAGCCAAGATACAGCATGGCTCCCGCACACACAAAGGCACATATAATAAGCACGATGCGCACCCTTTTTTTCTGCGCCCCGTCCTGAAATGTCCGGAGCAGTCCGCTGTTCTTTGCCGCCTGAAATGATACGACAGAGATACCGCTCAAAGACCTCGAAAAAGGATAGATACACGCTGTCAGCGGAAGCATCCGTACATCCGCCTCGCCCCACAATGCCAGTACTGCCAAAAAGTACACGCACAGCCCGATCACGGCAAATGCCCCTGTATGCGGGTCTTTGAGTATCTGCAGTTTCTTCTCCCGATCGCCGTAAGAGCTGAGCGCATCGATGGTATCCGCATATCCGTCCAGATGGATTCCTCCCGTGACAAGAACAGGGATCAGTGTCATCACTGCCGCGAAAAACAGCTTTCCAAAAGACGTATACTGCAGGATCAGATACCCGGCTCCTGCCTGCAATAATCCGGTTATCACGCCCACAACAGGAAAAAAACACATCGCATACTTCATATTTTTTCCATTCCAGTCCACCATCGGCACAGGGATCTTGGAATACATAGATATGGCAATGGCAAATGAATATAACAGACGCATTTACTTGTACTCCTTATACTGTTCTACATGGATCTCATCAAATGTGCTCATCTCCCGGTACACGGAAAGTCCCATCTCCAGCAGCGGGATTACCGCTACAGCTCCGCTGCCCTCTCCAAGCGACATATTACAGTCGATAAACGGGGAGAGTCCCAGAGCCTCAAGCATTATTCCGCCTGCCGATTCTCCCGACTTGTGGGACGGCATCATGTAGTCTGCTGCTGCAGAGCACAGCCTGGACGCGCAGAGAGCTGCCGCCGAGGAGATAAATCCGTCAATGATTACAGGAATATGGCACAGTGCTCCTCCGAGGAATACGCCTGCAAGGCCGGCAATGTCGAGGCCGCCTACTTTCGAGAGCACATCCAGCACGTCCTCCCTGTCCGGATGGTGCAGCCCGATGGAGCGCCTGATCACGTCCACCTTCCGGTTCAGCCCTTCTGAGCTTAAGCCTGCGCCGCGGCCTGTCACTTCTTCAACTTCACGCCCCAGCAGAACGGCAGCCACCGCGCTGCTTGTAGTCGTATTGCCGATGCCCATCTCCCCTGTGGCAAGAAGATCATACCCCTGTCCTGCAAGCTTTTCTACAATATGGATTCCCGTAAGCACAGCTTTTGCCGCCTGCTCCCTTGTCATAGCAGGCTCATAAAGCATATCTTTTGTCCCGTACATTACCTTATATTCCGGTTTTGTTACCGCAGGCACATCCGACGCCATACCGATATCCACCGGAAAAAGATCCGCGCCCGCGATTTCAGCCATCAGACATACGCTTGTTGCACGCCGGGTAAAGTTTTCCGCCACAATGGCGGTCACTTCCTGTCCGGTCTGAGTCACGCCTTCAGCCACCACGCCGTTGTCAGCACACATAATGACAAGACCTTTTTTTTCGATCGTATAATCTGCCTTTCCTCTGATCCCGGCCATGCGGATAACTGCCTCTTCCAGCTTTCCGAGGCTGTACAGCGGTTTTCCTACTGTCTTCCAGTGCGCGGCTGCCGCCTCCATACTCTTCTGATCTGCAGGCTGTATCTCTCTTATCCTCTGTTTCAATTCTTTTTCGAATTCTTCTGACATCATCATTTTCTCTCCCCGTGCCGTTCTTCTCGCTATTTTATTTCCTCTCTCATCCAATCTCTGCACCGGTCCGAAAATCTGTATGCAAACTCCGGCATAGAAGGCAGATATAGATGGGGATATCCGGCAAAAAGGTTTCCATTCATATGGATACATTCCCATTTTCTTTTCCCGTCCGGCTTCGTCGCCACACAGTCATTACCGCAGTCGGTACTGTCCCAGTAGTGGAACTCATGCCCCCGGATCTGCTCGCCAGGTCTGAGATAAGCCTTTTTCTCTGTGCTGCGGCTAACCGCGCTTTCTTCCTCTTTTCCCGGAGCTGCCGCAATATTCACATACCCGAAACGAACCAGTCTGCCTGTCGGGTACGTCCGCCCTTTTATCACTCCCGCCATGGGATATGTATTGCCGTTTTTATCTTCCATCTCCTCATGCAGATACATAAATCCGCCGCACTCGGCAATGCACGGAAGTCCTGCTTCCAGCCGTTCTCTGATCTCCGCCAGAAGCGTCCGGTTGGCAGAGAGCCTTTCCCCGTACAGTTCCGGGTAGCCGCCGCCCAGAATCAGACCGCTGGTATTTTCCGGAAGTTTCTCGTCCCGAAGCGGGCTGAAAGGCACCAGCTCTAATCCGGCTTCTTCCAGAATCCCAAGGTTCGCTTTATAGTAGAAACAGAACGCCTCGTCCCGCGCAATGGCGATCCGCGCATATCTCTCCTGCTTTTTCCGATGAACTTCTGATCCGGCAGTTTCAATTTCGGCAGTCTCAATTTCAGGAGCCTCACCGGCAATCTTAAGGAGCTGTTCCAGATCCACGCTCTCCGTCAATATATTTCCGGCCCGCTCCGTCTGTTCTCTAAGATCTGTCAATTCCTGCGGCGTAACAAGTCCAAGATGACGGCTTTCCAGACGGAAGGCGTCATCTTCAGGCACATATCCCAGCACAGGGATTTTATGTCCGTATTTCCCGAGTTCCTGCTCCAGCATAGCTTTCAGTCTCGGATACAGCATCTTTGACACCCGGTTCAAAAGTATCCCGCATATATTGCTGTCAGCCCTGAACTCTGCCATGCCGCGGACAAGCGCCGCCAGAGAAAGGGCTGCTCCCCTGCAGTTGATCACAAGTATGACGGGCAGGTTCAGAGTCCGCGCCACATCGTAGGAGCTGCCGGCGTCCGTATCCATCCCTCTCCCGTCATAATATCCCATAACGCCCTCTGTCACCACAATATCAGCTCCGGATGCATGACAGATAAACTCCCGTCTCAGTTCATCCGGCTCGGAGAAAAAGAGATCCAGATTTCTCGAATCCACCCCAAGCACCTCTCTGTGGAACATGGGATCAATATAATCCGGCCCGCATTTGCAGGCGCGCACCTTAAGCCCCCGCGCCTGAAGCGCGGCCATCAGAGCACAGGATACCGCCGTCTTGCCGCTGCCGCTTGCCGGTGCGGCGATCAGTATTCCGGGGATCTTCATCGGGCCGCACTCCTTTCTTCCGGTCTCTCTTCAGCATCATCCCGCATCTCTCCGCCTGCGGAAATGATATATACCGGATTCTGTCCGGTCATCATGTGATATCTGCCAAGTACCCGTGAGCGGGATGCCATAATCTGCGTAACCTGGGCGTTTTTAAGCAGCCCTTCCTCGATCGCAGCCATTGCCTCTCCGACTGTCTCAAGCGATATGGCGTTCACCACAATCCTCACAGACGGATTTTTCTCAATGACAACGCGCAGGATTTCGCGGAGATTTCCCGAACTTCCTCCGATAAACACATGGGTCGGGGGCTCCAGTTCACGCAGGGCTGCCGGTGCCTCCCCCTCTACGATGCGGATTCCGTCTGTCCGGAATTTCTTACGGTTCTGTTCCAGAAGCCGGACCGCCTCATCTTTTTTCTCTATAGCATATACACGGATCCGGTCCCCGGAACGTGCCGCTTCCACCGACACTGAACCGGTTCCCGCTCCCACGTCATATACTACCGCATTCTCAGTAAGTTCCATCTGAGCCAGACTGACAGCGCGCACTTCCGCCTTTGTCATGGGCACTTTTCCCCTGATAAACTCTTCATCCGGAATATGAGGGCCTGTTCTCTTATCCGGCAGTGGATTCAGGATCATCGCCGCGCACAGGCCGTCCGCTTCACTGCCTGCGAATTCTCCCGGATGTCCCCATACGATCTTCTCATCCGGATAGGAAAGCCTGCTGCCGATATACACGGTCACGTCATCCATCCCATAGTCTTTCAGAGCGCTGACCATCCTTCCGCCCGCGTCTTTTCCTCCCAGAAGAAGAAACGTCTTATGGTTTCTGTTTACAGTCTGTATAAAATTTTCTTCCTGTCCGTGCAGGCTGATCAATGCCCCGTCCTCCCATGTTGTCTTAAGCCGGGCGGCAAGGAAGACAACAGATGAAATTCCCGGAATCATTTCCACCTCATACCGCCCGGGATCTGACGCAAACATCGCGGAAAGCCTCTTCGCACCGCTGTAGAATCCCGTATCTCCCGAGAGCACCACCGCCACATGCGGGTATTCCGGATGTGCCTCTGTATATGCGAATATCTTTTCCGCATTATATTCACACAGCTCGGGGATGCCCAGGTTTGTTCTTCCCTCTTCCCGTTCCGGCTGCTCCGCGCTGTGCCCTTTCGTTTCAGCCCCGCAGCGTACCTCCCGCGCTGCAGAGAGCATCCGCTGTGCGCCGATCATACAGTCACAGTTTCTGACTGCATCTGCCGCCTCTGCCGTTATTGAGGTTCTGCTGCCCATGCCTATTCCGATCAGAGAAATCTTCTGCCTTTTACACATCTTTATATCCTCTCGGCGTCACCATTCTGCCGTTTAATTCCATCGTATTTGAGTTTCCGATAAATACCGTTGTAAACATATCCACCTGCGTATCCCTGAGCCGCTCAAGCGAAAGAATTTCACAGCTTTCCCCGTCTCTTCCGATATTCCGCACAATGCCGCATACTGTCTCCGGCTTCCGGTATTCCAGTATCATCCCGCAGGCTTTCTGCAGATAGTCCGCGCGCTTTTTACTGGACGGATTATATATGCAGATAACGAAATCCGCTTCTGCTGCCGTCCGGATACGCTTCTCAATCTTTTCCCACGGCGTGAGCAGATCGCTCAGGCTGATAACCGCGAAATCATGCATCAGCGGTGCCCCGAGAACCGCCGCTCCGCCGGATGCGGCCGTGATGCCCGGCACAATCTCGATCCCTACATCAGGATAGTCCTTTCCGATCTCACAGATCAGACCTGCCATGCCATAGATTCCCGCATCTCCACTGCAAACCATTGCAACGTCCTGCCCCTTCTGTGCTTCCGCAAATGCCATGCGGCACCGGTCAGCTTCTTTTCGCATAGGTGTACTCAAAAATATCTTATCCGGAAACTCCTCCCGGATAAGATCAATATATACTGTATATCCGATTATCACCGGACATTTTTCCAGCACCTTCTTCGCCCGTATTGTCATCTGGTCTGCTGCTCCCGGGCCCAGACCTGTCACATAGATCCTACTCATTGTTCTGCTGCTCCGTTTCTCTGTAATTCATGCTTACTGCTCTTTTTCTGTTCCTGACGGCACGGATGCTTCCCGGAATTCTGTGGTAAAAGACGGATCATAGAGCTTCGAGCGCTCATACTCTCCCTTAAGTATCCTGCCCACCACGATCAGCGCCGTCTTCGTCACATTTTCCCTCGCTGCAGTTTCCGCAAGTTCTTTCACCGTACAGCGCAGTACTTTTTCCTCCGGCCATGTGGCCTTGTATACAATAGCCGCCGGCGTATCCGGATCATATCCCCCGTTGATCAGCTCGGCGGAAAGTTCTTTTAACATTCCGGTACTTAAGAAAATCACCATTGTCGCCTGATGGGCGGCAAAGCTTTTGATGGATTCTCTCTCCGGGACAGGCGTGCGCCCCGCCATTCTGGTAATCACTACAGACTGGGAAACTCCGGGCAGCGTATACTCCGCTCCCAGCGCCGCCGCCGCTCCGCAGAACGAACTTACGCCCGGACATACTTCATACGGGATTCCCATTTTTTCCAGCTCGTCCATCTGTTCCCGGATCGCTCCGTACAGACAGGGATCTCCCGTGTGGAGACGGACGACCTTTTTTCCGGATTTTTCTCCCGCGCTCATGACGTCCAGCACTTCCTCAAGAGTCATCTTTGCGCTGTTATAGATCTTGCAGTCTTCCCTGCAGAGGGATAAAAGTCCCGGATTGACAAGAGAACCTGCATAGACTACAATATCTGCTTCTCTTAGCAGATTCTGTCCCCGCACAGTGATAAGATCTTCCGCTCCCGGTCCTGCTCCTACAAAAGTAATCATCTTTTTCTCCCTCCTGTCTGTTTTTCCTTTACAACAAGCAGAGAATAATAACCTGCCTGTTCCGGTATTTCCTGCACGCTGAAATACAGCTTTTCATTTTCCATTCCGCAGTTTTCCACCATCACCGCCTCCAGCTCTTTCTCTGTCAGCAGACGCTTCACTTTCGACATCTTACGCCCTGCTTTCATGAGGACTTTTGTGCCCGGAAGATCAAGACTCTCTTCAATGTGGTAGGAAGCGGGCAGTACGTGGAGTTCCTGCCGGTTTTCAACCAGCGGGATATCCATCCGCGCCGCTGCCGCGCAGAAAGACGGGATGCCCGGCACGATCCGGGTAAGATATCCGCTTCGTTTCAGACGTTTATGTACATACATACAGGTGGAATATACCGTGGGATCTCCCAGAGTGAGGAAGACTACATTTTTTTCCTGATCCAGCAGTTCTGCGACTGCCGCCGCATCATTATCATGAATCGCCTTCAGCCTGTCTTTCTCCTTTATCATCGGCATCGGCAGATAGATCCGGTCCTTTTCTGCAATCCCTTCAACTGCGCCGGCCGCGATCTGATATGCCACACAGCGCTCCAGATACAATGCATTTTGTCCGTCCTGATTACCTGCGCTTTCATACACCGGCTCTTTCAGTGTACTGTCTGACACAGGTATGGCGATCACGCTGCACGCTTCCACTGTGCGGACTGCCTTCAGAGTCATGAGTTCCGGATCTCCCGGCCCGACTCCCACTCCAGTAAATATTCCGCTCATATGATGTTTCTCCTTTTTCTGCTATTTCTTGTCTTTGCGCTGCCTCTCTATCAGTCCCAGCAGCCTTTCGGCATTCTCCGTCTGTCCGAGAATTCCCTCTTCGCCGGAAAATACAACTGCTCCTGTCTCAAGCTCTCCGCCAGCTCTCTGCCGCAGATAAAATGTGATCCGCTCCATCACTGTTTTCATAATATCCTGAAGCAGCCCTCTGTCTTTTAATATTTTCACTGCCTCTGTCGTATTCAGGCACGCCATGATCTCTTTCACCACAGCGGCGTCTGCTCCCGCCATGGCTGCGTGGGATGCAAACACTTCCATCCTGCAGTCCGCAGTCCTTGAATGCGTATTCATAACTCCCGCCGCCAGCTTGATAAACTTTCCCACATGGCCGATCAGGAGAAGCCCCTTCATCCCGAGAAGGTTTGCGTCATCGATAGTATCCCCCACATAGTTGCTGCATTTTACCGCAAGATCCGGATTAATCCCCAGCTGATCCGTCAGGAAATCCATGCCGTAATTGCCCGGAACAGCATAACAGCAGGAATACCCGCTTTCTCTTAACATCTTCATTTCCAGATAAATCGTATCTGTCAGAGCCTTCTCGCTCATGGGCTCCACAATCCCTGATGTACCAAGAACAGACAGACCGCCGACGATTCCAAGCCTGGGATTAAATGTCTTTTTCGCAGCCTCCTCTCCCTCCGGGATTGATATGACCACGTTTATCTCTCCGCAGTAGTCATGTTCGCGGCACACACGCTCCACTTCCTCCGTGATCATCCTTCGGGGCACTTTATTGATGGCTGCCTGTCCGATCTGCTGTTCCAGCCCCGGCTTTGTTACTCGCCCTACACCTGTACCGCCATCCAGGATAACTCGCGGCACAGGGGAGTTTTCCACACCTTTTTCTACGCTCGCATATACAAGGATTCCGTCTGTTACATCCGGATCATCTCCACTGTATTTTCTCACTGCACAACGTACCTGATCCGGCATCCTCGTAATGGATTCCACATCCAAATACAACTCTATCCCTTTTGGAGTCATCAGTCTGACATGCCGGATCTCTTCCCCTGAAAGGAGCATCCGAACCGCTGCTTTTGCCGCCGCGGCCGCGCAGCTTCCCGTAGTCCATCCGTAACGCAGCCCGGAACGTGTCCTTCCGATCTCCTTATTCATGTCTGAGTTCTCCTGTTTCTTCTATAATTCTTCCAGCATCTGAGCCGGATTATCAGCAGCTTTCACTTTCCCGAACGCCTTGACAATCACTCCTTCTTCATCGATCAGGTATGTTGTCCGCACAACGCCCATAGTCTTTCTGCCGTACATATTCTTCTCTTTCCATACATCGTAAGCCTGAATACTTGTTAGTTCCGTATCAGAAAGTAAGGTAAAAGGCAGACCGTATTTTTCCTCAAATCTCTTGTGAGAAGCCACACTGTCTTTACTTACTCCAAGCACAACGGCCCCTTTCTCTGTAAACTGAGGATACAGTTCTCCAAATCCGCACGCCTGCTTTGTACATCCCGGTGTATTGTCCTTCGGATAAAAATAAAGCACTACCTTTTTCCCTCTGTACTCCTCCAGCGTATGCATTATCCCGTTCTGATCCGGCAATTCAAATGCCGGCGCTTTCGTTCCTGTTTCTAACATTTTCTTCTCCTTTCCCGGGCATTTGCCCGTTTCACTCCATCGCTTCTTCAATATGTTCCAGGAAAATCCTGCGAATCCCCTCAAATTCCCCCAGTCCTTTCATGATGACACGCACTTCATACCCCTCATCCTCAAGTTGACTCTTCCACGAATCCTCGTCTCCGGCCATGTCATTTTTTGCATGATCGCCGGCCACCAGCATAAAAGGCATAAGGGCCACTTTCTTTTTCTCCGCTATCTCCAGTTTTGCCATTACATTTTTCAGCTCAGGAAAGCTTTCCACCGTTCCTATCAGCACCTGATTATACCCCAGGGCATGAAATGTATACTCCAGCGTCGGATATGCGGAATTGGCGTGATGATCCGTTCCGTGACCCATAAGCACTAGCATCTCATCATCGTTAAGCTCTGTCTCCGCCATGACCGCATGAATGGATTTCTTATAATCATCCACACTGCTTAAAAGAGGTTTTCCCACTCGAATCCGCCTGAAAAGCGAAATGTTTTCCATCAGGTCCTCCATCATCCGGTCATTCTCTATTCCGTTTATGATATGGGTCGGCTGGACGACTACATATTCGATTCCGTCGGAGGCCATTCGTTTCACCGCTTCTCTCACTGTATCGACATCCATTCCCTCCGTTCTCTTTAATTTGCGTACGATCATATTACTTGTAAACGCCCGATACACACAGGATTCAGGAAATCTCTGAGAAATGTTCCGCTCGAGCACCTCAATCGTCTTTTTCATTGTATCAAGGTGGCACGTTCCGAAACTCACCACCAAAATTCCTTTTTTCACCTTTGCTGCCCCTTTCATATTAGTTGTTCAGTCTCTTTCTGCATCTTACTTATATGCTTACAGATTTTCTATCAGCGCCTCTACACTTTTAGGCAACGCCGTATCCTCCGATATCATACCTTTCTGTCTCAGACGTTCATATACCCTGACCACTACAGGCAGTTCAAACCCCGCTTCTTTAAGCACAGTTTCGTCGGAACATACTTCATCAGGTGTTCCCTGACGGATTACTTTTCCGTTCTTCATCAGAACGATTTCATCTGACCAGGCATATGCGTAGTCAATATCATGCGTCGCCATCAATACTGTAATCCCTTTCTTCGACAGCCCCTCCACAATCTCCTGTACTTTTCTTGTATGTTTCGGATCCAATGCAGCCACGGGCTCATCCAATATCATCACTTCCGGATGCATGACAAGAATGTCAGCAACGGCAACCTGTTTCTTCTGTCCACCGCTTAAAGCATGTACAGGACGGTCCTGAAACGGAGTGATCTCCAGCTCTGCGAGCACATGCTCTACTTCTCTTTTGGCAGTTTCTTCATCTGCTCCCAGATTCAGGATTCCAAACGATACCTCTTCATATACACTTGCCGAAAAAAGCTGGTTATCCGGCTCCTGAAACACAATCCCCACTTTGCTCCTCACATCGAGAAGACCTTTTCGTGTATAACTGATGGGACTGCCGTCGATCCATATCTTACCTCTGTCTGGTTTTCGTATACCGTTCAGGCAGAGAAAGAAAGTAGATTTTCCCGATCCATTTCCACCCATAAATGCCACTTTCGCCCCACGGCGTATCTTAAGGCTGAGACCGTCCAGTGCCTTTGCATCATTTCCATCATAAGTAAAGGAGACGTCCTGCGCCTCTATCACCCAGTCCTCTTCTCGCTTCATCTCATTATACTCCATCTTCACACATTCATCCACTTTATCCCCATATCCATATCAACACAAGTATAATATCAAACACCGCAATCGCGGCAATCTCGCCTGCCCTTGCCTGCTGATTCCTGGACAGCACTCTGATATTTCCATCATAGCATCTGGACTCCATAGCGTCATAAAGCGCATTGGACCGTTTCAACGCCAGAAGAAACAGAGCTGCTCCCATTGCTCCGAACGATCGTATACGGGTCTTCATATCTCTGCTTCCAAGGCGCGACTGCTGCGAGATC
Organism: Candidatus Mediterraneibacter surreyensis; assembly: GCA_019118885.1. Classification (GTDB taxonomy): domain Bacteria; phylum Bacillota; class Clostridia; order Lachnospirales; family Lachnospiraceae; genus Mediterraneibacter; species Mediterraneibacter surreyensis. The sequence continues at coordinate 26,346 of DWYB01000027.1, forward strand.
GTAATCGAATGCGCAGTCTCAGATAATACAAAGATAAAACGATAGATCAGCAGCATCAGCTCGATCAGAAGAGAAGGAAGATGCAGTTTCCTGCAGGCTCCAAGTATATCTGTCATCACAGTATTAAGTGACAGAAAATACAGGCAGGATACCGCGGAGAGCGCAGTTGCGCACAGGCCGGTTCCCTGCTGCACTCCCTCGCTGCTTCCTGTGATATACCATTTCCCGACAGAAAATGCAAAGGCATCCAACGGTGTTTCCGATACATTCACAATAATCGCACCAGTACCGACGATCAGAAAAACAATCGGAATCATAAGCAATTTTATATAATGGAAAAGGCGGATCCCGCCTTTTCCAACTGTCAATATCCCATTAACAACAAACACCAGTACAGCCACCCGGACTGAACGGCTTAAAATACATAATACAAGAGTCAGCACGGCATACATGAGCTTCTCTGATGCATTTACATATCTTAATTTTGACTGATAGCTCAGCTTATCAATCAGGATCATCTTCTTCTCCTGTCTTCATCATCCATTTTCTCCGCTCCACAAAACGCCCCATAAAAAAGGCTATCACTCCCACGCCGATACCAGTCTGCACACAAAAGAGCAGACTTTCCAGTTCTCCCGGAAGTTCCCTGCCCAGAGCCGTCTCAAGAACAGGAGTAAACCAGGGTTCATACTCTCCATGGATTTCTTCTACCATTACACTGCCCGCGTCATCTGAGCCGCCGAACTCTGCGCCCCGCAATGCAGCTACCGGTATTACCGCGATCAGTACGGCTATAATAAGCAAAATAATAACTGTCTTTGTATTCTTTGTCATGATACTCGCGTCTCCTTTCCTCCACTTAAGAAACCAATACTCTTAAGTTCCGGTTTCGCATAGGTTTCAAGGCCAATCACGATAACGACAGTGAGGATACCCTCGATGACGGCAAGCGGAAGCTGCGTTGGGGCAAACACACCCAAAAACTTTACCGCCGACGCCACCACGCCGCCCGCCTCAGAAGGGTATGCTAAAGCAAGCTGTACGCTTGTCACACAGTATGTAAAAATATCCCCTAAAAATGCAGCCAGAAAGACACCCACACAACGGTTGACTTTCGCAGCCCGGCATAATTTATAAATTCCAAATGAAAGCAGCGGACCTGCAATCGCCATGGAAAATGTATTAGCTCCCAGAGTTGTCAGTCCTCCATGAGCAAGCAGTACGGCCTGGAATATCAAAACAATAATGCCCAGCACGCTGACTGCTGCAGGGCCGAAGAGAATTGCACCCAGCCCTGTTCCCGTCATATGGGAGCAGCTTCCTGTCACGGACGGAATCTTCAATGATGAGATCACGAACACAAACGCCCCTGACATGGCAATCAAAATCAGATTTCTTCTGTTTTCCTTGACTTTGTTCTTCAATGAAATAAATCCTGCTATCAGAAACGGCAGGCAGATGACTCCCCATGCCACGCAATAACCTGCCGGCAGGTAGCCCTCCATGATATGCATCGCATTCGATGCAGGTGCGATGACATACAACGCAGCAAATACGATGTATGCCCTCAATAAGATTTTCTTTTTTGGCATTGCTTTTTCTCCTTTTTGATCATATTCCCGTAATCCCCAGATCCATTTAAAAGCGAATATTCTGACTTAGGTATCATCACAGATGTCTCTGCCTTCCCAGAAATTTTAATCCCAGTGGCTCTGATCGAAACATCGCTCCTCCAATACAGCAACGGGTATTGTGCAGGATTCTCACCTGACTTCCTCTATATCTTTTAAATGTATGCCGGATCTGGCTTTGCATGGTGCTGACTGCAAGCGGATGCACCATACTTAGTACTCGATCCCTTTTCTTGCCCGTATTCCCCGGTCAAAGGGATGTTTTACCTTGCAGATTTCTGACACATAATCTGCCAGCTCCACAAGACTTTCATCCGGATTGCGTCCTGTCAGGACTACTTCCAGATACTCCGGTTTTTCTCTCAAAAATGTGAGCGCTTCTTTCTGCGGAATCAGTCCGTAATTATATGCTGCCATAAACTCATCCATAACAAGAACGCCATAAGCTCCTGAACATATCTGTTCCCGGATATCTAGCCACAGTTTCCCATACATCTGCCGGACTTCCTTTTTTTCCCGCTCTGAGAGCGTATTGTAAAAACCGTATGATCTCTTCAGATGGATTACCTTGATTTCAGGAATTGTATCAAGTATATTAAGTTCTCCCGACTCTTCATTTTTCAGGAAACGGGCAAAGAGCACTTTCATGCCGCAGCCTGCTGCTCTGACTGCCAAACCTGTAGCCGCAGATGTCTTTCCTTTTCCGTCTCCGCAATAAATATGAATAAGACCCTGAATCATTTTGTTCTTCCTCTCTGTAAGATCCTTTTCATTCTATCATAGATGCTGTTTGTCTGACAAGGCATCACGGCAAGTCTGGTCATGCCAAATAATCCGAACCTCTATGATTTTTGTCCGCAACATGATATAGTTATCTCGTTAAATATGAACTTGCCGAGGTGATAAACTTGATTAATAATATATATGAATATACAAAAATACGCGAGAATATCTGGCAAATTGCAGAAGACGACGGCGTATGCTGTACCCTTGTCAAAGGAAGTAAAATGGCAGTTTTAATAGATACAGGGTATGGAAGAAGAAATTTAAGAGCATTTATTGAAGAGAATGTTACTACTCCATATATCGTAATAAACAGCCATGGACATCCGGACCATATTGGGGGAAATCATTGGTTCGATACAGTTTATTCTTTAAGAAAAGAATGGGATGTAATTAAGCATTTTGAAGAAAACGGGCCAAAGCTGTATAATCTGAAAGAAATCCAAATAGGCCAGCACATTTCATTAGGAGACCTAAATATTGTGGTAGTATCTTTGGCCGGTCACACGCAAGGTTCCATTGGATTTATCGTGCAGGAAGAAGATATCCTGATTGCCGGAGATGCATTAAATGAAGGGTTATGGTTATTTAATTACGGTTCTTTATCGATGACAGATTTATATGAAACGATAAAGGCGACTATGACATTAGATTTTTCGACCTATCTTTGTGGCCATAGCAATAAAGAATATAATAAAGAAAAATTAATTTCACATATGAGAAATATCGAAAATCTAAAAATAGATCGCAGCACAAAACAAAATACGATTGGATTCGAAACTTATTGTAGTAAATATGAAGATGTTAAAGGAAAATCGGAGATTGTATTTACAATAGATAAAATAGAAAGGTAAAAAGTCTGAAAACACACCGTTTTCAGACTTTTTATTATAATTGTTTTACACATTCTGCCCTAAAATTTCAGGGATTTTTAGTTATGTAATTTAGTAACGAACATAAATCATGTTGCTTGGAACCGGTCCAACCGTTACCTGAGCGCCTCTATGCGGGGCATGTATCATCTGACCGTTTCCTATGTAAATACCACAATGTGTAGAGCTTGTACAAACATCACCCGGCTGCGGATTACTTACTCTTGTCCATCCCATAAATGTATATGTTGTACCAAGTCTTGAATAACTTCCCGTCAGTGCATAACTTACAAGTCCGGAGCAGTCAAATGTATTCGGTCCGACTGCGCCCCACTCATACCAGCATCCGATCTTGCTGTATGCACGATCGACGATTGCGTTTCCTGTCACTGCGCTATACGACGGTTCGCTGCTTCCGCCTCCTGAAGAGGTGTTGGAAGAAGTGTTATTATCTGTATTAGTAGTAGTATTTGTATTCGTCGTTGTATTATTGCTCTGCTGCTGAGCTGCTGCAGCTGCCTGCTGTCTCCGCTGTTCTTCCAGCTGACGCTGTCTCTCAGCCTCAGCCTCCTGACGATCTTTTTCTTCCTGAACCTTTCTTGCAGCTTCCTGGATCATTCCATCCAGATCTGAAACCTCATCCTCTTTAGAAGAAATCATCGAATTCAGATCTTCCTGCTGCTGCTGATATTCGCCTTCAAGATCCTCAAGATCCGCCAGCTCCTTTTCCCGCTTGGTCTGCAGCTCTTCAATCTCCTGTACTGTGTTGGCATATTCTTTAAGCTGATCCCGATCATATTCGTGTACCTGCTGTGAATATTCAGCCTGTGTCAGCATACTGGAAATATCGCCTGAAGTCATAACCTTTTCCATCGTAGCTGTGCCGCTGCCTGCTTCATACATATATTTGATACGAAGCTTCATAGCATCATACTGTTCCTGGCGTTTTTCTTCCGCAACTTCAAGATCCGCTTTTATCTTAATAATCTCTTCACCTTTGGCGATCAGCTGATCTTCCAAGTCCGCCAGTTTTGAGACGATTGTATCCAGATCCGACTGAAGACTGTTCAGTTCGCTCTGAGCTGCTGCTTTCTGATTTTCAAGATTCTCCTGTTTCTCCTGAAGACTCTCAAGTGTATCAGGCTCAGCAAACACCGGAGTAACTGCCATTGAACAGGTAAGAACTGTTGCGATGAACGCGCTATGTACTCTTTTTCTTAATCTCATCTCTTCACCTTTCCCTATTATATTATCTATATCCCCACATATATGCATAATACAACAGAAAGGATTGTTTTTCAACAGTATTTCTGAAAAATCACACATTTGCAGGATGGTATATTTTTCTATAATCTTAATATGTAATAGATTATAATAAATTTTAACAGGTATTTCAATAGTTTTTTAACATTTCTGTAATATTTTATTCTATATCTGATGTATTTCCATAAATGAAAACCGGATCCCTGAGACACAACCTCCGAATCCGGTTTTCTAAAGAATTATTCAATTAATAACGCACATAAACCATACTGCTCTGAACCGGCCCGACTTTAACAACATCACCTGTATGCGGCGCATGGATCATCATGCCGTTTCCAATATAGATACCGCAGTGAGTAGCGCTGGTACAGATATCTCCTGGCTGCGGATTGCTCACACGAGTCCACGACATAAAATCTGTTGTAGACCAGGTATGTACATAGCTTCCTGTCAGACAGTAACTGACAAGTCCGGAACAATCAAACGTACTCGGACCGGCAGCTCCCCACTCATATGCGCATCCGATTTTGCCTTGCGCACGGGCGACAATACTGCTTCCTGTTGACGAATCGTAATCAGGAGTATCTGATGAACTATTATTTCCAGAGCTTCCGGCATTAGTATTTTCTGAATCGGCCCCATTACTGTTATCAGAAGTATTATTGCTCGTCGTTCCACTGTCTGTATCAGATGCATTTCCCTTTGACGTACTATCCGAAACTTCATCTCTTTCATCATCTGCCGCGGCAGCCTGAGCCTCTTCCCGGGCCTGTCGTTCCTGTTCCTCAACAACTTTCCTTGCGGCCTCCTGCAGCATTCCGTCCAGATCAGAGATTTCATCCTGCTTTGACGCAATTGTTGTATTTAACTCTTCCTGCTGGGTCTGATATTCCGACTCCAGATCCTGAAGATTCGCCATCTTTGTCTCAAGTGTATCCTGAAGATCTTCAATCTCCTGTACCGTTTCTGCATATGCCTGGAGCTGCTCACGGTCATATTCATGTACCTTCTGAGAATACTCAGCCTGTGTCAGCATACTCGTGATGTCTCCGGAGGTAAGGATTTTCTCAAGGGCGGTTACGTCTCCGCCCGATTCATATATGTACTTGATGCGGAGTTTCATTGCATCATACTGGCTCTGCCTCTTATCCTCTGCGGCAGCCAGATCATCTTTTGCCTGGCTGATCTGCTGCCCTGTATCGATCAGTTTATCTTCCAGTTCAGCCGTTTTTGACAACAGTGCCTCCAGCTGTACCTGCAAACTGTTCAGTTCACTCTGTGCCTCTGATTTCCTGCCCTCCAGATTATCCTTCTCTTCCTGAAGACTGTCCAATGAATTTGCAGGTTCTGCCAGGGCCGGAACCACTGCCAGCGAACAGACAAGAGCCGTTGCAAGAAACGCGCTGCAAACTTTTCTGTACCTCATTCTGCCACCTTTTTCCACATAACCTCGTCATGTTTCATTCTTTTACATAATACAGCAGAAACACAGAATTTTCAACACGATTCAAAAACAATTCACAGAATTATTTACTGTATATTCAGGTTTGTATACCCCATCAGACTCTCGTCAACATCTCTTGCAGCCTCACGTCCCTCGCGGATCGCCCATACGACAAGCGACTGTCCTCTGTGCATATCACCGGCTGCAAATACATGTTTGATATTTGTCGCATATTTACCCGGCTCTGTCTTTACATTCGTCCGCTCATTGACTTCCACACCGAACGCTTTCGTGACATACTCCTCGCTTCCGAGGAATCCTGCTGCGATCAGTACAAGATCTGCGTCTACCGTGTACTCGCTGCCCGGAATCTCTGCCATATACATTCTGCCGGTCTTTTCATCTTTCTTGCTCTCCAGCTTGATGAGAACAGCTTTACAGAGTTTTCCTTTCTTGTCTTTCACAAACTCTTTCACCGTTGTCTGGTAGACACGCGGGTCATGTCCGAACACGGCGATCGCTTCCTGCTGGCCGTAATCTGTCTTGCAGATTCTCGGCCACTCCGGCCACGGGTTTGTCTCGGTTCTCTGATCCGGAGCTTTCGGCATCATCTCCAGCTGGAGCACAGACTTGGCGCCGTGGCGGATGGAAGTACCGACGCAGTCATTGCCTGTATCTCCGCCGCCGATAACGATAACATTTTTCCCTTTCGCGGAAATATATGTTCCGTCTTTAAGCTGCATATCGTGAGACCAGAGAGCCTTCGTCGTTGACTTCAGGAAATCCACTGCAAAATAGATGCCCTCCGCGTCACGACCCGGGGCTTTGATATCACGGGGATGGGACGCTCCGCAGGCAAGGACGATGCGGTCGTACTCTTTTAAGAGCTGCGCCGGTTTTACATCCTTTCCCACATTGCAGTTCACGCGGAACTCAACGCCTTCTTCCTCCATGATCTTTAACTTTCTGTCAATATACTGCTTCTCCAGTTTCATATTCGGAATACCGTAGCGGAGCAGTCCGCCCGGTTTGTCCTCCCGCTCGAACACAGTGACCTGATGTCCTCTTCTGTTGAGAAGATCCGCTGCCGCCAGTCCGGACGGACCGGAACCGATGACAGCTACTTTTTTGCCCGTACGCACTTTCGGCGGACGTGCTTTTGCATAGCCCTTATCATACGCATTTTCAATGATGGCGTATTCATTGCTCTTTGACGCCACCGGATCCTGGTTCAGGCCGCACGTACATGCATTCTCACAGAGAGCCGGACATACTCTGGAAGTAAACTCCGGGAAGTTATTTGTCTTTGCCAGACGGTAATATGCCTCCTCCCAGTTGCCGTTATAGATCAGATCATTCCACTCCGGCACAAGGTTATGCAGCGGGCATCCGCTGGCCATCCCCATCAGATTTAAGCCTGACTGGCAGAACGGCACGCCGCACGCCATGCACCGCGCCCCCTGCAGTTCCTGTTCCTCTTTTGTAAGAGGCGTATAGAACTCATTAAAATGCTTGATTCTCTCAAGCGGCTGTTCCGCTGTCTTGTCTTTTCTTGCATAATCCATAAATCCTGTCGGTTTTCCCACTTTTCGCGCCTCCTATCTTCCGTTTTTGATCTTATTGAATGCTTCGATCTGTGCTTTTTCTCTGCTTAATCCCTTTTCTTCCATCTGGAAGATTGCTGCCATCATCTTCTCGTAATCTTCCGGGATGATCTTTTTGAATTTCGGAAGATAATCTTCGAAGTGATCCAGAATACGTTTGCCCACTTCTGAGTTTGTATATGAGACGTGTTCCTGAATCATGCTCTTTAACTCCTGCACGTCATATTTGTCAGTTACACGCTGAATCTTAACCATCGCTTTATTGACTCTTGTATAAAGTGTGCTGTCCATATCAAGAACATAAGCAATACCGCCGCTCATGCCGGCCGCAAAGTTCTTGCCGACTTTTCCGAGCACGACAACGCATCCGCCGGTCATATATTCACAGCCATGGTCGCCCACGCCCTCTACGACTGCGCGCACACCGGAGTTTCTCACGCAGAAACGTTCTCCTGCCACGCCGTTTACAAATGCCTTTCCGCTTGTCGCGCCATAGAATGCAACGTTTCCTATTATAATATTCTCGTCAGATTTAAACTTTGTTCCGTTAGGCGGGCATACGACAAGCTTACCGCCGGAGAGACCTTTTCCGAAATAATCGTTACTGTCTCCCACCAGCTCCAGCGTCAGTCCTTTCGGGATAAACGCGCCGAAGCTCTGTCCGCCTGCTCCTTTACACTTAATTACGAAACTGTCATCTTCCAGACCTTCCGGATATCTTCTCGTGATCTCGGATCCGAAGATCGTACCGAATGTACGGTCGGTATTGGTGACATCGATCTCAAGGCTTCTCTTCTGTCCTTTCTCCAGCGCAGGGAGAAGCTGTTTAACAAGAACTTTTTCATCCAGTGTTTTCTCAAGCTCGAAGTCAAACACTTTCTTCGGATTGAAGATCATGCCTTTCTTCTGCTTTGCATACGGATTATAAAGCACACCGGAGAGGTCAAGTGTTGCTGCACGGCTGGATGTAGGCTCATCTTTCACCTTCAGAAGATCTGTACGTCCTACCAGTTCATCCACTGTGCGTACACCCAGTTTCGCCATATATTCTCTCAACTCTTCTGCAATGAAACGCATGAAGTTCATTACATATTCCGGTTTACCTGTAAAGCGCTTTCTCAGTTCCGGATTCTGTGTTGCCACACCTACCGGACAGGTATCCAGATTGCAGACACGCATCATGACACATCCCATGGTTACAAGCGGCGCTGTTGCAAATCCGAATTCCTCTGCTCCGAGCAGTGCCGCGATGGCAACATCTCTTCCGCTCATGAGCTTTCCGTCTGTCTCGATGCGGACACGCTCGCGCAGTCCGTTCTGGATCAGAGTCTGGTGCGTCTCTGCAAGTCCCAGTTCCCACGGAAGTCCTGCATTCTGAATAGAACTTCTCGGCGCCGCTCCTGTTCCTCCGTCATAACCGGAGATCAGGATAACGCCTGCGCCTGCCTTCGCCACACCAGCGGCTACGGTTCCGACGCCTGCTTCGGATACAAGTTTTACTGAAATTCTTGCTTTTTTATTCGCATTTTTCAGGTCATAGATCAGCTGCGCCAAGTCCTCGATAGAATAGATATCGTGGTGCGGCGGCGGTGAGATCAGGCTCACGCCCGGCGTTGAATGACGGGTCTTCGCGATCCACGGATAGACCTTTCCGCCCGGCAGATGTCCGCCTTCGCCCGGCTTCGCGCCCTGTGCCATTTTGATCTGGATCTCCTGTGCGCTTACCAGATATCTGGATGTAACACCGAAACGTCCTGACGCTACCTGCTTGATCGCAGAACAGCGGTCCGTATCCAGTCTTTCGATCTCCTCTCCACCTTCACCGGAATTGGATTTTCCGTGGAGACGGTTCATGGCGATGGCAAGAGTCTCATGGGCTTCCTTGGAGATGGAACCGTAAGACATAGCTCCCGTCTTAAATCTTGTTACAATGGAGTCCACACTCTCCACTTCCTCGAGCGGAACACCTTTCTTCGGATAATTGAAGTCGAGCTGTCCTCTTAAGTTGACCTTTTCTCCTTCTGCGTCCACCATCTTTGTATACTGCTTGAACATATCATAGTCGCCGCGTCTTGTGGACTGCTGGAGCATATGGATCGTCTGCGGATTGTACAGATGTTCTTCTCCGCCGCTCTTATATTTGTGACGTCCCACGCTGTCAAGAGTCATATCGCCGTCAAGTCCCAGCGGATCAAACGCCTGTGTATGGAACGCCGTATAATCTTCCGCAATCTCTTCGATGCCGATACCTCCGACACGGCTTACAGTATCTGTAAAATACCTGTCGATAAACTCTTTCTTAAGTCCGATCGCCTCAAAGATCTTTGCTCCCTGGTAGGACTGGATCGTAGAAATACCCATCTTGGACGCGATCTTGACAATTCCGTGGATCACTGCGCTGTTATAGTCGTCTACTGCCGCATAGTAATCCTTGTGGAGCAGTCTTGATTCAATCAGCTGACGGATAGACTCGTGAGCCAGATACGGATTGATCGCACATGCGCCGTAGCCGAGCAGAGTTGCAAAATGATGTACCTCTCTCGGTTCGCCGCTCTCAAGAATCATTGCCACGGAAGTTCTCTTCTTCGTGCGGACCAGATGCTGCTGCAGACCGGACACTGCCAGCAGTGACGGAATTGCCACGTGATACTCGTCTACATCACGGTCTGTCAGGATCAGAATATTGGCGCCGCCGCGGATCACTCTGTCTACTTCTATAAAAAGATACTCGATAGCTTTCTCAAGACTTGTGTTCTTATAATATGTAATCGGGATCTCAGCTACCTTGAATCCTTCCACTTTCATATTTTTGATCTTCAGAAGGTCTGTATTTGTCAGGATCGGGTTGTTAACCCGAAGCATCTTACAGTTCTCCTCTTTCTTTTCAAGCAGGTTTCCGTCTTTTCCGACATAAATCGTAGTTGAGGTGACAATCTCCTCACGGATCGCATCGATCGGCGGGTTTGTAACCTGCGCGAACAGCTGTTTAAAATAGCCGAACAGAGGCTGTCTCTTCTTGGAAAGAACCGAGAGCGGAGCATCGATACCCATGGCTGCGATTCCCTCTCCGCCGTTCTTCGCCATTGTAAGGATAGATGTCTTTACATCCTCATAGGCATAACCAAACGCTTTCTGGAGACGGGTACATTCCTCTTTTGTGTACTTCGGGATATCCTTGTTCGGGATCGGAAGATCTTTCAGCTCGATCAGATTGCTGTCCAGCCATTCGCCATAAGGTTCCTCGTTCGCATACTTTTCCTTTAATTCCTCATCGTCTATCACTCTGCCCTCTACGGTATCAACGAGCAGCATTTTGCCCGGATGCAGACGTTCTTTCACAAGGATTTTGGACGGTTCAATGTCCAGCACTCCTACTTCCGAAGAGAGGATCAGGTTATCATCATCCGTAATATAGTATCTCGATGGGCGAAGACCGTTGCGGTCAAGCACTGCTCCCATCACATCACCGTCAGAGAACAGGATCGAAGCCGGACCGTCCCACGGCTCCATCATAGTCGCATAATACTGGTAGAAATCCTTCTTGTTCTGGGACATGCTCCGGTTGTTTACCCATGGCTCCGGGATACAGATCATCACTGCAAGCGGAAGATCCATGCCGCTCATCACCATAAATTCAAGAGCGTTGTCGAGCATAGCTGAATCTGAGCCGGACGTATTGATCGCCGGAAGCACTTTGTGCAGTTCGCCTTTAAGCTTTCCTGCCTCCATCGTCTCCTCACGGGCACGCATCTTGTCAGCGTTACCGCGGATCGTATTAATCTCACCGTTGTGCACGATAAAACGGTTCGGATGGGCTCTCTGCCAGCTCGGTGTTGTATTCGTACTGAAACGGGAATGTACCATAGCAATAGCCGACTCATAATCCTCGTCCTGAAGATCTCCGAAAAACTGACGGAGCTGACCTACAAGGAACATTCCCTTGTATACGATCGTACGGCTGGAAAGTGATACTACATATGTATCATCGCTGCTCTGCTCAAATACTCGTCTGACCACATAGAGACGACGGTCGAAGTCGATCCCCTTATTGATCATCTGCGGGCGCTCGATAAATGCCTGCATGATACAGGGCATACAATCAACAGCGGTCTTGCCGAGCACTTCCGGATGTACCGGGACTTCTCTCCAGCCAAGGAAATTCAGGCCTTCTTTCTTTACAATAACTTCAAAGATATTTTTAGCCTGATTGCGTTTCAGCTCATCCTGCGGCAGGAAGAACATCCCGACGCCGTAATCTCTCTCGCCTTTCAGGTCAATCCCCAGCGGCTTACAGACTTTCTGAAAGAACTTATGGGATACCTGCAGAAGAATACCGACACCGTCTCCGGTCTTTCCTTCTGCGTCCTTTCCTGCTCTGTGCTCCAAGTGCTCTACGATCTTAAGCGCTCCGGCAACTGTACTGTGGCTCTTCACGCCTTTGATATTTACGATCGCACCGATACCGCAGTTATCGTGTTCAAAACTCTTACGGTAAAGTCCCTGCGGGATATCACTCTTCGCGGTTTCATGCTGCGCTGTTTCCATCTGCTGTCCTTCATTTTGAAGGGTTTCATTTGCTCTTCTCATGATCGCTGTCCTCTCCTTTGCATTTTATGAAAAAGACTATACACGATTTTCTTTCATTTGTAAATAAGAAATTCTTAACAATTGTCTGATAATTTGACTATTCTTTATTTTATTCTCTATTTTCTGATATTTATATTTTTCAACAATCAACAGTAACAGTTCTTAATATATTTAAAATTCGTTTTAATTATGGTTTATTTATCTCCTATACATCAAAAAAGTGTGGTAGGATTTTCTCACTACCACACACAATTTCTAATTGTTCTTTTGAAAAAACATTTTATCGAAACATGTCCGTACGATTCTGATCCGCCCCGGTATTTCCCGGATTTATCTGACCATCCATTCTCTGAATAAGCACGAACATTACCGAGCACACAAATGCACCAAGTATAACCGCTCCCGCCATCCGCATAGGATCCGCTCCAATCCAGGCGAACACACCGAGTTCTGTAAACGCAACAGATCCTGTATTAAGTATAATGTGCAAAGAAACAGGCGCTTTAAAAGATCCGAATTTTTCATATATATAGCAAAGGAATACTCCCAGCAAAAACGAATACATCATCTGTGTGGCGTTAGAATGCATAAATGCAAACAGAATTGCCGAGCACAACGCCGAATACCAGAACCCCTGACGTTCGCGGAACCTTTTATATAATACGCCTCTGAACATCAGCTCCTCTGCAACCGGAATCACAATTCCCAGCCCGATGATCTGAACCGGAATCGATGCTGAGTACATCATCTGGGCACTCTGCTGATACTGATCATCATAAAACGCAAGCTGAATCATAGCCATAAGGCAGGTGGCTGCAATACATCCCGCAATCCCGAACACAAAAACCGTCCAATACTTTCGAAAAGACGCCTTTTCAGGAACGAAAACCCCGCACGCTTTCTCCATGCGTCTGTCACGCGCGAACAAAATTCCTGTCAGGATTATAGTACACAACGATGCTGCCGCCGCAATCTCAACCTGATGTCTTGCCACCGCTTCAAGCGCCGGCTGCATAGACTGCATATAAGATTCCATAAGCTCCTGAAACGTCAGCTGTGTTCCACCCTGTACCGCATCCATATATCCATTCATAGCATATGGTATTTCGATCACAAGCTGGAGCAGCATCTGTACTCCTCCCTGTATCGCCAGGAAACCCAGCAGCGGACCGGCAAGGCTCCAGAACGGGCTCTTCCTTCGGATCTGATTCGGCCGGTTTTCCTGATTTCCCCGATTTATTCGGTCGCCCTCATTCATCCCGTCTCACCCGCTTTCTCTAAAATCCACATACGCATATCCTGCTCATTCCCATGTGCAGTTCCCTGGACCATCTCAGGCTTTCCGCCTCCCCGCCCATTAAACTTTGCATTGAACTCTTTTACAAATATCCGCATATCGACCGGTTTCCTTTCATTTGTACCCCGGGATCCCATCACATACCGGAATCCTATCTTTTCATTTCCATGAAATACTGCGCAAAATCCATGTCCGTCTTCCAGAGCCCGGTTCATGAGTTTCCGCATCGATTCCCCTTCGATATCTTCCGAAAAAATACAGACCGGTTCACCATCTTTCGGGATCATATCCGCACGCAGATCGATCAGCTTCTTCTCTTGTTCAGCAAGCTGGGATTTCAGATGCGCTGTTTCTTCCTTTACGCGCAGTACCGCTTCTGCAATTTCATTGTCTTTTGCACACAGCATGGCGGATATCTCACCGGCCTGCAGCTGTTTCACTTCATAATCTTTGAGTGCTCTTATTCCGCAGAGCATAGTAACTCTGACGCCGCCTTTATACCGCTGTACATTTGTCAGCTTAATCACGCCGATCTCGCCTGTATGCACTACATGAGGCGCGCAGCATGCACAGACATCGTATCCCGGAACCACAATGATCCGCACCTGACCCTCAATCTCAATTTTGCTGCGGTACTCTATCCTGGAAAGCTCCTCTTTTGACGGGTAGAGCGCCTGGATCTCCAGATCTTTCCACACCGCCCGATTTGCCTCGAGTTCAATCTCTGACAGCTGCTCTTTCGTAATCTCTCCGTTGAAATCCATCGTACAATTCTCGCTTCCGAGATGAAAGCCTACATTATCATATCCGAATCTGGAATGCACCAGCCCCGACACGATATGCTCTCCACTGTGCTGCTGCATCTTCATAAAGCGTTCTTCCCAGTCTATTTTTCCGGTCACAGTCGTGCCCGGACGAAGCGGGCTTTCTGTCACATGAAATATCCTGCCGTCCGTTTCCTGCACATCGACGACCCGCACTCCATCCAGCATCCCTGTATCTGCATACTGACCTCCGCCTTCCGGAAAGAAAGCGGTACGGTCCAGTTCCACGCCGTAAAACTCGCCTTTCTTTCCTTTCAGGACTCCGTGAGGTGCACTTTCACAGGAAATGACTTTTGCCTTAAACTCCGACAGATGACTGTCCTGATAAAAAAGTTTCTCTGTCATTTACGATTACATCCTTTCCGGCGCCTCAAATCCGAGAAGATCGATGCAAGTCTCAAGCACCCGCTTTGCCAGCGTGAGGAGCGCAATATAACCTGACTTTTTCCCTGCATCTTCTTCTGATAATATCTTAGTCTCATGATAAAATTTATTAAATTCATTGGCAAGTTCATAGATATATGCGCATAGTTTGTGCGGAGCCGTCTCCTCATAGACTGTACCAAATACATCATTGAACTTTAACACCTGCAGCATAAGTGATTTCTCATACTCGTTTTCTGCCGGAAGTATCTGCAGTCCTTCCAGGCCTCCGCCGGATTCCTGATATTTATTCAGTATAGATTTAATACGAACGATCGTATAGAGAATGTATGGTCCGGTATTTCCCTCAAAGGATGTAAACCGGTCCACATCAAACACATAATCTTTTGACGCCTGATTAGAAAGATCTCCATATTTGATAGCGGCCAGTCCGACAATCTGAGAGGTGTGTTCCGCTTCTTCTTCCTCCACGGTGCGGTTGTCCATGATCTTTCTGTACATCTCCTCATCTATCTCGCGGATCAGATTTTCCAGACGCATAACACCGCCCTCGCGAGTCTTAAAAGGCTTGCCGTCTTTTCCGTTCATAGTGCCAAATCCGAGAAACTGCAGCTTCGTTTCCGGACGCACAATTCCTGTTTTCTTTGCGCAGCGGAATACCTGGGTGAAATGCAGTTCCTGACGCTTGTCCACTACATAGATCACTTCATCCGGTCTGTAATCCTGCTCACGTTCTACGAGCGTGGCCAGATCCGTAGTATCATACAGAGCCGCTCCATCGGATTTCAGGATCATACACGGGGGCACTTCCTTTTTATCCGTCTCTTCCTGTACATCTACCACAAGCGCTCCCTCGTCATAGCGGGCATATCCTTTATCCTTTAACATCTGTACCATATCCGGAATATATTTCTGCGCGTCCGCCTCGCCTTTCCACAGGTCGAAATCTACATTCAGCTTTTCATAGTTCTTCTTCAGATCAGTCACCGACACATTCATAATGTGATTCCAGATCGCCCTGTATCCCCTGTATCCATTCTGGAGAAGATAGGTAGCATGCAACGCTTCCTCCCTGTAATCTTCGTGTTCTTTCGCATATGCGCTGGCAGTCGGATATATCTCTTCCAGCTCCCCGATGGTAAAAGGCGCCTCCTCGGGATACTCGCCTTCATAAGACTCGTCAAAATAAGGGAGATCAGGCTGGCGCTTTTTCAGCTCCGTAATAATCAGGCCCATCTGATACCCCCAGTCACCCAGGTGAATATCTCCGATCACATTGTTTCCTTTATAACGAAGGATCCGCTTTACGCTCTCCCCGATGATCGCAGAACGCAAATGGCCCACATGCAGCGGCTTTGCGACATTCGGTCCGCCATAGTCGATCATAATTGTCTTCGGGTCTTTCTCATCCTCGACCCCAAGCTTCTTTTCAGCAGCCATATCATTCAGATAGGAAGCCACGCTTTCCCTGGACAGTTTCAGATTAATGAATCCCGGTTTTACCACATCCACCGATTCAAAATACTTGGCATCCTTTAAACATGCCGCTACATCCTCCGCGATTATAAAGGGAGCCTTCTTATATTTTTTCGCGCCCGCCATCGCTCCGTTGCACTGATACTCGCACAGATCCGGGCGATTAGAGAGAGTCACCTTTGCAAGTTCTCTGTCATAGCCAGACTTCGCAAAAGCCTCTTCCATTTCTATTGTGATCAGTTCCAGTAATGTTTTCAATTTCTTCCACACTCCTTTGTCCGTATGAAAGTTATTCTAACATGTATAGGAAAAGACGGCAAGTTTTCCGCGCCAATTCAGGGGAAATGATATCTTGAGAAATATTACTGTTTATTTTATAATGAATCATATTTTGTTAAGAAAAGGAGATCATCATGAAAATAGGTTCACACGTGGGCATGAGCGGAAAGGAAATGCTTCTTGGTTCCGCAAAAGAAGCCGTTTCATACGGAGCAGATACATTTATGTTTTATACGGGCGCGCCGCAGAATACAAGGCGTAAAGAGATAAGTGAATTAAACATTGATCCCGCATGGGAATATATGCGAAATCACGGAATCGACGAAATCATCGTCCACGCCCCGTACATCATCAATCTGGGAAACTCGGTAAAGCCGGAGACATTCACTCTTGCTGTAGAATTTCTTGCCAAAGAGATCGACCGCACTATAAGCTGCAGAAGTCATGTTCTCATTCTTCACCCCGGCGCACACGTCGGAGCAGGAACGACAGCCGGAACAGAGCAGATCATCAAAGGGCTCAACGAAGTACTGACCGCTGATACCGACTGCTTTATAGCGCTTGAGACAATGGCCGGCAAAGGTTCGGAAATCGGCCGTTCTTTTGAAGAGCTTGCGCAGATCTATGACGGCGTCAAATATAACAATAAACTGCGGGTATGTTTTGACACCTGCCATACCAGCGACAGCGGCTATGATATCATCCGGAATTTTGATCATGTCATGGAAGATTTTGACCGCATCCTCGGGAAAGACCAGATTGCCGTATTCCATATCAATGACAGCAAAAATGTTCCCGGAGCGGCAAAAGACCGTCACGAAAACATCGGCTTCGGTCAGATTGGTTTCGACGCGCTCAACTATATCGTACATCATCCAGATTTTGAAGATGTACCGAAGATACTGGAAACCCCTTATATCCCCTCCCCTTCCAATCCAAAGAAGTCCTACGCTCCTTATAAATACGAAATAGAAATGCTCAGAAAAGGGGAATTTGATCCTCGGATGAAAGAAAAAATCATCAGAAATAACGAAAAACCGGCTTGACAATTTCTTACAGCCAATATATTATTGTATTATATCAATAATACAATATAAAATGAGGTGATCGAATGCCATGGAATCTGGATAATGACCGTCCTATCTATCTGCAGTTAATGGAACGCATTCAACATGACATCATTTCCGGAGTCTACAAGCCCGGAGATAAGCTTCCCTCTGTCCGCGATCTTGCTGTTGAAGCGGCTGTAAATCCGAATACAATGCAAAAAGCGCTTTCCGAACTGGAACGCTGCGGGCTCGTGTATTCTCAGCGGACCAGCGGAAGGTTTATTACAGACGATACAGACATGATCAAAGAGATGCGGATGGAACTGGCCCGTGAGCACATCCAGGACTTTTTTGAACAAATGCGCAAACTGGGCTTCTCTGACGAAGATACGCTTGAAATGATAAGAGACACGATAAAGGGGGTTTACAATGAGACCGATTCTTGAATGTCATCGACTGACGAAAAAATACGGCAGCTTCTTTGCCCTTTCTGACCTGAACCTCTCTCTTGACCGCGGTCAGATCGTCGGACTTCTGGGGCCGAACGGAAGCGGAAAGACTACATTGATCAAACTTGCAAACGGACTTCTCGTTCCCACCGACGGTCATATTATGATCAACGGGCTTGCTCCCGGACCTGATACGAAGAAAATTGTATCTTATCTTCCTGACCGGAGCTTTTTTAACGAGCACCTGAAAGTGAAAGACATATTATCCTACTACGCTGATTTCTACAGGAATTTCAGTACTGAACGGGCAGAAAAAATGCTCGATACCCTTGATATCGATAAACATTCCCGTCTCAGTTCCCTGTCAAAGGGCACAATGGAAAAAGTACAGCTCGTACTCGTCATGAGCCGGGATGCAGATCTGTATATACTTGACGAGCCTATCGGCGGGGTGGATCCTGCTGCCAGGGATTATATACTCCGCACCATACTCACCAACTATAATGAAAACGCTACTGTCCTGATCTCCACTCATCTGATCGCAGACATTGAAAACGTGCTCGATCGGGTAATATTTTTGCGTGACGGGCAGATTGTTCTCAATACATCAGTGGATGAAATAAGAACAGAATACGGCAAATCCGTAGACACTTTATTTCGGGAGGTATTTAAATGTTAGGAAAACTGATCAAATACGACCTGAAGGTTTCCGCAAAACTGTTTATTTTACTGCACGCCGCTTATTTATTAGTGTGTGTTATATCCCGTTTTCTTTATATGGATAACCTGAACTTTCAGGGGCCGGCGGAACCCGTTGTCATCTCCCTTACACTTTTTATCTCCGTGCTGACGATTCTAATGACAGCGCTTATGATCTTTACCGAACTGCATATTGCTCTCCGCTTTTACCGCTCTATGTTCAGCCGCGAAGGCTATCTGTCCTGGACCCTGCCTGTATCCGGAACACAGCATCTGTGGGCAAAGATCATATCCGGCTACATACTCGCTGTGGCAGACATCATAATCATAGCGGCCGGAGCGCTGATCCTTGTAACAGGCAGAAACATCACTTCCGCATACAGCCTGATTGCTGATGAAATGACGCTGGAGCTGGGGATGCCTCTTGGAAAATTTGCGTTGCTCCTTTTTATCTTCTGTGTTGTCAGCTGCATCAGCACGGTTATCATGGTCTATTTCTGCATCGTGATAGGGCAATTATTCCCCGGGCACAGAGTGCTCTGTGCGATCGCAGTCTACTTCATCATGGCGACAGCACTGCAGATTATCGCACTTTTGATCATGTTGGCTCTTGGCGTTTTCCCGGGATATAATTTCTTTGCAGCCAAAGGGCAGACCATGGCAGCGTATACAATAAATATTTTTTCCGTAAGCGCAGTCCTGACAATCATTATAACGATCGCTCAATATGCCGTGACACACTATATTATGAACAAAAAGATCAATCTCATATAAAACAATGTATGCATAGATCAATCGAGTAGGAGGGAGTGATTAACTCCCGTCCTCTCAGTCGAGTAAGTAAGAGGACTTTCACCTCAAACTTCTCACGGAACCGTACGTGAAGGTCTCCCTTCATACGGCTCTTATCATTTAACAATACGA
>DWYB01000028.1 GCA_019118885.1 Candidatus Mediterraneibacter surreyensis
CGGTGTGACGATCAAGCATTTTGCCTGCAATAATCAGGAAGATAACCGGATGGGAGTGGATGCCTGTGTTTCTGAGCGGGCGCTCCGTGAGATCTATCTGCGCGGTTTTGAGATCGCGGTAAAAGAAAGCGCCCCGGCGGCAATCATGTCTTCCTACAATCTGATCAACGGAGTACACGCGGCAAACAGCCGTGACCTTTGCACGGTCGTTGCGCGGGAAGAGTGGGGATTTCAGGGAGTGATTATGTCAGACTGGAACACGACAGTGCCGGAAGACGGAAGTATCCCGTGGAAATGTGCGGCTGCCGGAAATGATATCATTATGCCCGGGAACTGTGATGACGACGAGAATATCCGGCAGGCATATGCGCAGGGTGAGCTGACAGAGAAAGAGATCCGCGAATGTGCGGGGAGAATCATAGAATTAGTGAAAAAATTAACCCAGGAGTCATAGAGACAATGAAAGAAGAAAATATGAAGCAGCAGGAGGAAAGTATGCAGGACAATACGATTTTATCTTATAAAGGGTATAAACTTATATGGGAAGAACAGTTTCGGGGAGATGTTCTGAACAGAAATGATTGGAATGTGGAACTGCATGAACCAGGATGGGTGAATAATGAACTGCAGGAATATGTAGACTCTTCTGATAATATTTATGTTAGGAATGGAAAACTTGTATTGAAACCGATTAGGAGAACAAATGAGGACGGTAGTGTGTCTTATACTTCTGGACGAGTAAATACACAGTATAAACATGATTTTAAGTATGGAATCTTTGAGGCACGGGCAAGAGTACCGGAAGGAAGAGGATTTCTCCCGGCATTTTGGATGATGCCGACGGAAGAGGATTTCTACGGTCAGTGGCCACGCTGCGGAGAAATCGATATTATGGAAGTTCTCGGAAATGATACAAAGACCTCTTATGGAACACTTCATTTTGGAACCCCCCATTGTGAGAGTCAGGGAAGTTACACTCTTAAAGAAGAGACATTTTCAGATAGCTATCATCTGTTTGCTGTTGAATGGAAAAAGGAAAAAATACTCTGGTATGTTGATGGGAAACTGATCCACACGGAAAACAACTGGTATTCAGCAACGGAAAGCGAAGGGAAAAAACCTTATCCCGCTCCCTTTGACCAACCTTTCTATATTATACTTAATCTCGCTGTGGGAGGAAACTGGCCGGGTAGCCCCGATGAATCGACAGATATTGAAAACGCTGAATTTTGTATTGATTATGTAAAAGTATACGAAAAGGTATAAAATGCATGGAAAAATATTCAGTTGTAAAAACACTATAACTGGAGTATAATACTTGTAGAGTTAACAGAGAAGTTAACCTGGGATGTGCGACAACCCTGTAATTTTGAACCTACATTTGTTTAAACGGGATTCCTATATTTCTGTAATATGTCAGGCCTCCGATATGCAGTGGACGACAGAAAAGCAGATGCGGTTGCCCACCTGGCTGCGGCTAGGACTCAAAATACAGGACCGGCATTTTGGGTGAACTACTAAAGATAAAGGCGGTCGTCTTGTACGGCCGCTTTTCAATCTGTGCAGATATACTGCATATACAAACAAAAATATCGAGAGTCAGATTATGGAAAAGAAAAAAAGGATCAAGGATCAGATAGTCAGGATTGCAGCGACTGTAAATTCTCATCACACCGGCGCCTATGCAGCTCAGGCGGCGTATTTTTTCGTGCTTTCTCTGATTCCGATCTTTCTGCTTCTTCTGACCATGGTGCAGTTCACCCCGGTTACCACGCCTGAGGTGCTTCAGACAATGCTGCAGGTGTTCCCGGATTCTGTGGCGCCTCTGATCAGAAGTATCGTGGTTCAGACATATAGCCAGTCAGGCAGCATAATCCCTGTCACAATCATCGTTGCGCTGTGGTCGGCCGGAAAAGGCGTGCTTTCAGTCACGTCTGGTCTGAATTGTATCTATTCCAATACAGAGACTAGAAATTATTTTTACCTGAGGCTCCGCGCATCTTTGTATACGGTGCTTTTTTTACTTGCAATCATGCTTTCTCTGGTAATTTCTGTATTCGGAAACAGTATCAGTGCTATGGTGTACCGGTATGTTCCGTTCTTAAGCAAGGTGGTGGATTTTATAATGCAGATCCGGACCGTCGTGACATTTATTGTTCTGACGGTATTCTGGGATCTGGTCTATAAATTCCTGCCGAACCGGAAGCATCAGGCGAAGACGACTCTGCGGAAACAGCTTCCGGGCGCGGCTTTCACGGCGCTGGGATGGCAGATGATCTCGTTTGTGTTTTCAGTATACCTGGATATATTTACAGGATTTTCCAGTATGTACGGGAGTCTGACAACGATCGTGCTTATCATGCTCTGGCTCTATGGGTGTATGTATATTATCCTGCTGGGCGGAGAGCTGAACGCACTGCTGGAGAGATTTTTTTACAAGAGGACTTAAAAGGTTTCCAATCGTCTGAAGAAGCCTGACGACATGATGCCTGCCGTGCAGATCAGTATACCGCTGGGGATCAGGACGAGACATATGCTGTCGGAAAACACGTCGAAGAGTACGCCGTATATCATCTGTCCGACAGGCTGGGCGCACAGAGAAATCGTGTACACATAAGACATGACTTTCCCTGTCAGGTGTTCCGGCGTTCGCTGCTGGATAAGAGAAAGGGCGTAGACGGAGAACATGGAACAGATAAACTGGCAGCAGCAAAATGCAAGGAGCAGTACGAGGTATTTTACAAAAGGCGAGGCGGATGTAATGAAAATAAGGCCTGCGGGAAAGAGACAGATTCCGGATGCGGATATGAGAACAGTCATATACCGCGTTCGCAGTTTACCGGCTGCCACACCGATTGCAATGCTTCCGGCAATGGCAGCAATTCCCATTGCACTCTCCGCAGCTCCGTAATGCTCGGCGGAAAGGCCAAGGACAGTACGGACCAGATAGGGAAATCCGACCATTAGGATCCCGGACAGGAACATGCTGATCAGAGCTGCCAGGAGAAGCAGTTTCAAAACACTGGTCTGTTCCCGGAATAAAAACTGCATACTTGCAGAAAAATCAGTTTTTATAACAGAAGCAATCCCCGATTTATGTCCGGACTTGATGTATTCCAGTCGTATAAAGCATTCCAGTAAAGCCGTCAGGAAGAAGCATACAGCCGATGCGTACAGAACCGGGCGGATTCCGAAAGCTGTGTAGAAAATACTGCCGGAAAACGGCGCGATCAGTGAGGCGACTGCCTGAACCTGGCTGACGATGGCATTTCCTTTCAGGATATTGTCACCGGCGAGCATCTGAGGACGCATGCCTGTACTGTAGGAGATTCAAATGCTCCGAGGACGGACAATATGACCAGAAGCAATCCGATGACTGTGAGTGATTTCACGGATGGCAGCAGGAAACTTGCGGACAGTACGCAGAGACCGGAAAGCATATCCAGTGCGACCATGATATTCCTGCGGTCTGCGCGGTCTGCAAGAATGCCGCCGAAAGGAGAGAACAGGATCATGGGAAGCATTGAGACTGCTGTTATTCCGGCAAATACAGATGCAGATCCGGTCTGTTCCAGAATGTACATGGACAGGGCAAACTTTAAAGAATAATTTCCGATCAGTGAGCTGACCTGTCCGAGAATCAGCAGAGTAAAGTTCCGTGTAAATAATTTTTCTTTCATTTCTCCCTCCTGTTAAATAAAATGAGTATATTCCGTCAACTTAGATACCAACCGAACGAATGCATATGATTAAAATAAAATTGCCTTTCGGCAATTCTATTCCTTCTGTGTTTCTGGAAACTGATCGAAAAATTCGTTGACCAGACGGGAGATACCCTGATCAAAGAGGGGAACCCCCATTTTCTCAAGCATTTCACCGATAAAGAGAAATTTGTGTTTCATCTCTTCCCTTGTCGCCGGAAAGATGGTAGGAACGATCCACAGGCTTGTGAGCAGCGGGATCAGTTCAGCGATCTCTTTTGCATAATCTGTGTGGATCGATCCGTCACGATTCCCCTCTTCGATCAGTTCCAGAAAGCGGGGAGTCAGGACCCGTCGGTTCGAGTCGATCATTTCCACAAGGATCCTGGGATTTTTGGTGATGGGGATCGATTGAATCGTCATGGCGGTGCGCTCCGTATCCTGCTGGTTGAGACGTACGGCTTCCCGCAGCTTTTCAAGACCATTTAAATCGTGTCTGTTCCGGACAGCGTCAAAGGGATTGTCTGCGAAAAACATCCGGTCGCCCACGGCGTCCATGATTTCTTCTTTTGATTTGAAATGGTGGTATACGGCTCCTTTTGTAAGACCGCCCAGATTGTCGACGATATCCTGGATCGTCGTGTGGTCGTAGCCCTTTTCCAAAAAGAGCCGCTGTGCAGTGTCCAGGATCTTTTCAACAGTTTTCTCCGGATATTTGTTGCGCGCCATCTGTAACACTCCTTTAACATTCGTTTGGTATGTATTATTATATGTGGCGATGCCTGATGTGTCAATATTATTGGAGAATAATTTTGCGGAAACTCACGGGAGTGATTTATTGACAAAAAAAATATTCTATGCAATAATTACATGGATTTAGACTGTGAACATACGTGAGTAAAGAAGATGCAGCGCCCCAGAGACGGAGTGTCATCGGCTGGAAGCATTCCGCGCAAACCTTTTTGAAGTTTCAGTATGGGAGTCTTCCGGCGAAAAGCAGCTGATTCAGACAGTTTGCGTTAAGCCGGATGTTCGTGTAGCAATAATTTTACACAAAGAGAGTGCAGAGCGAGAAAGAAGTGCTCTGAAATAGGGTGGTACCGCGATCAACATCGTCCCTTGTCAAAATGACAGGAGACGATTTTTTGTTTTATGAAAAATTAACGGCTTCGGCGGGCGGCTGCCTTAAATAGGAAAGGAGAAGTGTAATGAAAGATAAAATCAACAGTATTTTATCAGAAGCAAAAAACAAGATTTCTGAATCGGCGAGTGAAGGCGAATTGCAGAATGTGAAGAGCGCGTATATCGGAAAACAGGGCTCTCTGAGTCTTCTGATGAAAGAGATCCCGACGCTGGATGTGTCTCTTCGCCCTGAGATGGGTAAACTTCTGAATCAGGCAAAAAATGAGGTCAAGGAACTGATTGATGAAAAGAGGGTGGAGCTGAAGCTGAAAGCTTCGGAAGTATCCCCTGATTTTGACTGTTCTGTTCCGGGAATCATGCCGTCCGGCGGTGGACTTCATCCAATCACACAGATGTGCTATGACCTGAACGATGCATTCCGTTCTATGGGATTTGAGATTTTCGAAGAAGATGAGATCACAAGCGAGATGTATGCTTTTGACAAACTGAACTTCCCGCCGAATCATCCTGCCCGCGAGAGCATGGACACTTACTGGCTGGAAGGACACGACAGCGGAAGCACGAACGAAAAACTCTGTCTGCGTCCGCATCTGACAGGAGGAAGCGTCCGCTATATGCAGACACACAAACCTCCGTATCGTTTCGTATATCCGGGGCGCGTGTACAGAAATGAGACTACAGATTCACATCATGAGAGGGCGTTTTTCCAGTATGAAGCTCTTATCGTGGACAAAGATATTACATTTACATCGGGAAAGGTAATGATCCAGAGTATCCTGAGCAAAGTGTTCGGAAGACATGTGCCGGTAAGGATGCGCTCCGGTTTCTTCCCCTTTGTGGAGCCGGGATTTGAGATTGATATGGAGTGTCAGGTATGCGGCGGAAAAGGCTGCAGTGTCTGCAAGCATGTGGGATGGATCGAGGTAATGCCGGG
>DWYB01000029.1 GCA_019118885.1 Candidatus Mediterraneibacter surreyensis
GTCTGAGCCAAAAGCGAGTTGCTCCCTGCTGCTTTCTGCCTTTAGCATAGTCCCGGATTTCTTAGTTTTTGCTGCCACGGAGCCCCGGAGCCGAAGCCACCCACACACCCGTGCTGAATACGTCTTCTATAGCCGCGCTTCGATGTTTTCGGACGTTTTACTCTGACAGAAGTTTCCCCACAAATACAGATTTAATAGTGTATGACCACCGGTGTCCCTGTTTCCAGCATACTGTACAGCTCTCCCGCCTTATCTACGGGCATGTTGACGCATCCGTGCGATCCGGAATAGGTGTAAACGTTCCCGCCGAACGCGCTCTGCCAGTCTGCATCGTGGAAACCGTGCCCCTGCTGGGTGAATGGCATCCAATATCTCACCTTTGTCCGATATATGGGTTCTCCGGTCTTTGGGTCAGTCTCTCCGATGAGGACTGCGTCTCTCTGTGTATAGAGTATGCTGTACACCCCCTGCGGAGTCTCCATCCCGTTCACCGGTTCCCCTGTCACCACATCGCTCTCAAACTGTACTGAACCGTCTTTTACATACCACATATACTGTGCCGTAAGGTCCACTTCCACATAGGTAACGCCCCAGTCCTGGGCAGACCGGGATGCTGCCCTCTGCCTGTAAGCAGGTTCCCTCGATACACTCTCTGCCTTTTTTATATTTTCTGTCAGGGCCGCGGTCTCTGCCTCCGTATCGATCACCCAGCCGTATGTGCCGCCAGAGACCTCTGCGGTCTTCCCGGAAGGGGAAGTGATACTCCTCGCCTTGCCCAGCGTATCAGACTGCTCTGCAAAACTGTTTACCCATTCTCCCACTGCCTCCCCGTTCAGACTGACGTTCATGTCTCCATCGCAGGTCAGCCAGCCCGAAATAAGCTCCGCGTCTACTGTCACTTCCTGGCCCATCGTGTAGACGATCCTGGCCTTGCAGTATTGATTCATGGCTTCACATGCCTTTTCCACCTCAGGAGAATCTGAGGAAAAATCCGGGATCTGCAGGCATTGTTCTTCCATCAGGTCCAGTTCCGGCGTCAGGTCTGCGATACACTGCCTGATCTTCTTTTCTGTTTTATCAGACAGCACTCCGTAAACCTCCGGCTGAATGACAAACGCTCCGCCGTCAAATACCGGATGTGCTGACACCGCTTCCGTTGAGCCGGAAGATATGAGATCCAGTTCCCTGATCCGCTGTTCCAGTTTCCGCTCATTGTAAGCAACGGAAAACACTGCTTCTTTTTCTGTCTCTCTGAAAAACGCGGACGGCCATGCCAGTACATCCTGCTTCTCCAGTATACTCTGAGCCTGATCCTCAGAGGCAAGTTCCAGGTCGATCTCCCTTCCGCTTATGACACGGCTGTATCCTGCTTTTTCTCCGCCCTGCCCGCTTTCTGCCGACTCTGTTCTTCCCTCATTTCCCCCGCACACCTCAGGCTGTTCCAGCGCCCCCGGGGCAGTGACCGTCAGCGTATAATCTTCCACTGATTTTTCCAGTTCATGCTGGAATCCTTCGGCTGTTTTCATTGAGCAGTCCATCCCATTTATCCTTGTCCCCGGAAGGAAATGAAAACAGAAATAGATTGCCATGCCAAAGTATGCTCCTGCCAGTATCCCTGCCGCCACTGCTGATCCCACGATCATCTTTTTCCGCCTGTCTGATTTTTTCTGAATGTTCTTCTGTTCCATATGGCATTTATCTCCGCTTAAAACAATCTGCGACGCAATCTGCCCGCACAGACCATTTTAAACGAAGCTCTCATATTTTCAGCATCAGAAACCCATCAAAACAGCATCAGAAACCCTCAGAACAGCATTATACACTACATATTAAAAACGATCTGCCCGTTTTCCATAATCAGGAACCGGAAACCATAAGTGCTGTCTCCGCCCTCTGAGACTATAAAGATAAATTCATTTCCTGACAGCGTCTCCTGATATTGAAATCCCGTTTCTCCCGAAAGAGGATAATACTCATTCAGGAATGCTTTCATACTTTCCACTGTCGCTTCCGGGTTTTCCCCCGGATGTCCCCGCCCGGGATAGACTGTAAATGACATCAGATACCCGCTCTCATCATCAAGGTAGAGTTCTATCTTGTAAGGATCTGTCTCCCGGGATTCCAGATACCACACACAGTCCCAGAACACTCTTGACGCTTCCCTTCCTTCGATATCGGACACCAGCACCGGTGTGATCAGCCACTGTCCCTGTCCCGGCTGTTCTGCCAGCCCGTACCGGGCCAGCATCCCCAGGATCTCTGCGGACTCTGTTTCCGCACTTTTTTCGTCCATAGCATCCCCGCTCCTGAGCGTCACGGATTCTTTCAGCTTTCCGGCAGCCCCTAAAATGTCAAAAACGCTTTCCCCGCCTGCCAGAGGGATCTCTCTTTCCTCATCCCTGACTGAGACCGTCTCCTGTCCTGTTTTCATATCTGACAGGCATGCTGTCATCCCGGGGAGGAAAAATCCTGCCACTGTGAGGAACAGCACGACAGCCGGAAAGATCTTATCCCGGTTGTTCATTTCTCTCTCCTTTCAATACAGCCATCACCACTGTACCTTTTCCCAGCCTGCTCTTAAAACGGATACATCCCCCGTGGGCTTCTGCGATCTCCCGGCACAGAGAAAGCCCCAGCCCGGCTCCTCCTGCCCTGCGCGACCGCGATCTGTCCACCCGGTAAAACGCTTCCGTCAGGTGCGCCAGGGAATCTTCCGGGATGCCTCTCCCATTATCCCTTACGAATATAAAACATTTCCCGTCCCGTACCCTCTCTGTGATACGGATATCTCCTCCGGTATCCGGCATCGCATTGGCAGCGTTTTCCACGAGATTCCGTAGCAGGCAGTAGACCAGGTCCGGCTCCAGCAGGAGTTCCCCCTGCTCTGTCCTGACATCCAGGGCGATCCCTCTTTCCCCGTATGCAGACGCTGTCTTTTCCGCCAGCCGCCTGACCAGTTCCGCCGGTGATGTCCTTACAAATACAGGCGGCCTGTTTTTTGCCATGATCATATCCAGCAGCTTCATCGACAGGATTTCCAGCCTTTTCCCTTCACTTACAATATAATCTCCTGCCTCTGCCGCTTCGCTCCCATCCAGCATCCCGCTTCGGATCAGATCCCCGTATCCGATGATCGATGTCATTGGCGTCTTCAGCTCATGGGAAAAATCTCCGATAAACCGTTCCTGCCTCTCCACCTCGTCGTTCAGTCCCCGGATCGTTTCCTCAAGATGGTCTGCCATCCTGTTAAAATCCATCCCAAGCTGCCCGAACTCATCTCCCGAACCTGTATCTGCCCTGCTGGACAGATCTCCATCTGCGATCTTTCTCACCGTGCCTGAAAGCTTTTCCAGATTTCCTGTCAGGAGCAGGGCCGTACTGTATGACATCAGCGCGCACAGGATCACCATCAGGATAAATACTCCCTGATAAATGCGGTGCCAGCCCTGGCGCTCCTCATAAAGCTCTGTCACGTCCCTCGCCATATCAAGGCGCACTTTCCCCGCATCTGTCAGGAGCGCTCCAGACAAAAAAAGGAGCTCTCTTTCCCCCTGCGTCTGCCGGCGGATGTCACAGATCCCTTTCTCCGGCATCTGTCCGGATACAGTAAGGCTTGTGTCGCCGTCCTCATAGATCAGCCGCTCCCCGTCCTCCCTGAACCGGATCATTTCCCATAACCCCTCATCCTGTCCCGTGGTTTTAAATATTGTATCCGATATATCCTCACAGGTCAGGCTTCCATTGATCTCTCCTATCACCCGGAGCGTCCCCGAAACCATCTGGTAAACGCTGTATAATTCTTCCCTCTCCCTGTCAACCGCCCGGTCAAAGGAAACATTCAGAAGCAGGCTTCCCCCTATGCCGAACAGGACTGACATCAGGCCGATCATGCACAGCGTAAACTTTACCCGGAATTTCATCCTACACCTCCAGCCTGTACCCCACCTTATTCACAGCCTTTAAGATACCATCCCATCCTGTCTTCCTGCGGAGCCGCTGGACATGCAGGTCAACCGTTTTGCTCCCGAACTGGTATTCCCCGCCCCACACATGTTCATAGATCGTATCGCGGTATAGCGCTCTTCCCGGATTCTGCACAAAAAGGAGCAGGAGGTCATATTCCTTTTTCGTCAGCTTTATCTCTTTTCCGTCTTTTTTCACCTGCATGGAACATGTATCGATCACAAGCCCGCCTGCTTCAAACACAGCCTGATCCTTGTGATAACGGCGGAGCACTACATCCACCCGCGCCAGCAGTTCCGCGGTATCAAACGGCTTGACGATATAATCCTCTGCGCCCAGCCGCAGCCCCTTTACTTTATCTTCCACCCGGGCTTTTGCTGTAATGAAGATAACCGGGATCTCCGTCGGCCGGATGTACTCCATCAGCTCAAACCCGTCAATCTCCGGGAGCATGATATCCAGAAGGATCAGGTCAAATCTGCTGTGCTCCAGCAATTCAGCCGCCTCCGCCCCGTCATACGCACAAGTGCAGGAATACCCTGCTTTTTCCAGGCTCATCCGGATCAGATTGGAGATTGCCCTCTCATCCTCAACTGTAAGAATTCTGATCAACTTATTCCCCTCCTGTTTCATATACAGATCTCTGGTAAATACCCAGCTGCACATAGTATAGCATACATAACGGAAGCATCAAAACGGCATAATCTGGATTTGCAGGGGAGCCTTCCTTGTAAATATAAAGTCCGAAAACCGTCGATATAATTCAGGACGTTTTCGCGGCGGGCGGGGAGATGGGTGGTTGAGGCGACTTCGGAATGAGACCTGGAAAAAGTAGAAATCAGGGGACATGCGTTGGGATCAGAAGAGATGGGTGTCTGAGGCGAAGCCGAGTTCCTCTCTTCTGATCCCTGATTTTAGCATGTTCCCTGATTTCGTAGTTTTTCCAGATCTCATTCTTGCTTCATTGAGATCCGTCCTTCTTTTTCTCCGGTTTTTTCTGTTTCGTTTTCTTCCGGCTCGGGTATTCCTTTTACCTCGCGGAATATCTTCATGAATTCTTTGCCTGTGATCGTCTCTTTTTCGATCAGGAAGGCTGCGATCTTATCCAGGGCTTCCCTGTTCTCTCCGAGCAGCCTCTTAGCCTCTGCGTAAGCGGCTTTCAGCATCTTCATAACTTCTTCGTCGATCTCTCCTGCTGTTGCCTCGCCGCAGTTTAATACTGCCCTTCCGTCCAGGTATTTATTCTGGATGGACTCAAGCCCCATCAGGCCGAAACGGTCTGACATCCCGTACTGGGTGATCATAGCGCGGGCAATCTTTGTGGCCTGCTCGATATCATTTGCAGCGCCCGTGGTCACCGTGTCGAACACGAGCTCTTCCGCCGCGCGTCCTCCCAGGGCGACTACGATCATTGCCTCCAGCTCTTTCTTCGTATTTAAGAACTTCTCTTCCTCCGGAGTCTGCATCACATACCCCAGAGCGCCCATTGTCCTCGGCACGATCGTAATCTTCTGGACTGGTTCTGTATTTTTCTGGAGCGCCGTCACAAGGGCGTGTCCGACCTCGTGATAGGAGACGATCCGCCTCTCCTCTTTGCTCATGATACGGTCTTTTTTCTCTTTTCCCACAAGGACGACTTCCACTGCCTCGAAGAGATCTTTCTGGCTTACCACCTGGCGCCCGTGTTTTACCGCGTTGATGGCTGCCTCATTGATCATATTTGCCAGATCAGAACCAACCGCTCCGGATGTGGCAAGTGCAATGGCCTCAAGGTCCACGCTTTCATCCATGCGTACATCTTTTGCATGTACTTTCAGAATGTCGATACGCCCCTTCAGATCCGGCTTATCCACGATGATCCGACGGTCAAACCGCCCCGGTCTCAGAAGGGCCGGGTCCAGGATCTCCGGACGGTTCGTCGCCGCCAGGATGAGAAGCCCTTTGTTTGTATCAAATCCGTCCATCTCGGCAAGGAGCTGGTTCAGAGTCTGTTCCCTCTCGTCATTGCCGCCCATTGCCGTGTCACGGGTCTTTCCGATGGCATCGATCTCATCGATGAATACGATGCACGGCGCCATCTGCTGCGCCTGCTTGAACAGGTCTCGCACACGGGAAGCGCCCACACCCACATACATCTCTACAAACGCGGAACCGGACAGAGAGAAGAACGGTACCTTCGCCTCACCTGCCACCGCCTTTGCGAGCAGCGTCTTTCCGGTTCCCGGCGGTCCCACGAGGAGCGCCCCCTTGGGCAGCTTTGCACCGATGCCGCTGTATTTGCCCGGATTGTGCAGGAAATCGACCACTTCCTGCAGGGATTCCTTTGCCTCGTCCTCCCCGGCCACATCCTGGAAGGTCACGCCGGTCTCCTTCTCCATATACATCTTGGCATTGCTCTTTCCGATGCCCATCATGCCGCTTCCCTTTGTCATCCGCTTCATGACATAAAACAGCAGAAGCGCTGTCAGCCCCAGCGGCAGAAGGATCGTCACGAACAGCTCGAAGAACACCTGCCCCATCGTATCCGGGACCTCGCCCTTAAATTCCACGCCGGCGTCGTCAAGTTTCTGCGCCAGCGTATAGTCATCGACATATCCCGTATAATAATCCGGAGATTTCTCTGTATCATCATCCTCGTCTTCCCGGCTCTGGCTCTGCTCCTGGTTCTGGAACTGGCTGAGGAACTGATCCTGGAACTGACCCATCATCCCCTGGATCCCGCCGTTCTGCTGCTGTTTCTCCGCCCGTTCCTTCGCCTCCTCGATCCTTGCCTCATCGGTAAGGACGATGTAGATACGGCTGCTGCCCAGCCTGACTTCTTCTACCTTTTTATCGTCGACCAGCTCCAGGAATTTATCATAACTGATCTCCTCAGGACCTGTGCCGCGCATCAGAGAATAAAATCCCAATACCATAAAAGTGACCAGCAGGGTTGTAATGAGGATGACTCCCCAGCCCTGCCGGTTATTTTTAGGATTATTCTTATTATTCTGGTTATCCATTCTTTTCCTCCTAAAATCAGCTATTACCATTATAAGTACAGGTTTTGCATAAATCAATAAAAACATTATGAAAATATTGTAAAACCATGACTTTTTATAGTATACTGGGTACGAAATATGTCCTCCCGGCGGTCTGCTGTGCGGTGAGCATACCTTGCCATCCGGCGGGTCCGCCCCGAGGTCTGTCATATATACCAAACAGAGAAACTAGATAAGTGGGGAATGGAAAATGAGAATCGGTTTTGACAATGAAAAGTACCTGAAAATGCAGTCCGAGCACATCCGCAGCCGGATCAACAAATTCGACAACAAACTTTACCTCGAATTCGGCGGCAAACTGTTCGACGACTATCACGCGTCCCGTGTGCTCCCGGGCTTTGCACCGGACAGCAAGCTGCGCCTTTTAAAAGAGCTGAGCGCCCAGGCGGAGATCGTGATCGTGATCAGCGCGAAAGATATCGAGAAGAATAAGATCCGCGGAGATCTTGGTATCACTTATGACACAGACGTGCTCCGCCTGATCGACACCTACCGGGAGCAGGGGCTCTATGTGGGAAGCGTGACGATCACCCAGTTTTCCGGCCAGGAAAGCGCGCTCCTGTTCAAAAACAGGCTGGAGAAGCTGGATATCCCGGTGTATCTGCACTATGTGATCCCCGGGTATCCTTCAAATGTCCCTCTCATCATCAGCGATGAGGGATACGGGAAAAATGACTATATCCGCACGACCCGTCCGCTTGTGATCGTGACTGCACCGGGCCCGGGAAGCGGAAAGATGGCGACCTGCCTCTCACAGCTCTACCACGAGCACAAAAGAGGGATCCACGCGGGCTATGCGAAATTTGAGACATTCCCCATCTGGAACCTCCCGCTCAAGCACCCGGTCAACCTTGCCTATGAAGCGGCGACAGCGGATCTGAATGACGTAAATATGATCGACCCCTTCCATCTGGAAGCATACGGTGAGACAACGGTCAACTACAACAGGGACGTTGAGATCTTCCCTGTCCTCAATACGATCTTTGAGAAGATCTACGGCGAGAGCCCGTACAAATCCCCGACGGACATGGGCGTGAACATGGCCGGGAACTGTATCTGTGACGATGAGGCATGCCGGGAAGCTTCAAAACAGGAGATCATCCGCCGTTATTACGCGGCTCTGAATTCTCTCGTTAAAGGAGACGCATCTGACAAGGAAGCGCAGAAGATCGAACTGCTCATGAACATGGCAGGGATCACGGTCGCTGACCGCGCCGTGGCTGTCAAAGCACTTGAGCGCGCCAGAGAGACCGGCGGTCCTGCCGCTGCCCTGGAGCTTGAAGACGGAAGGATCATCACCGGCAAGACAACAAACCTGCTCGGCGCCTCCGCTGCCCTTCTCCTCAATGTATTAAAGGAGCTGGCCGGACTGGATCATGGTCTCCACATCATTTCACCGGAGTCCATCGAGCCGATCCAGAAGCTGAAAGTCGATTACTTAAAGAGCAAAAACCCGCGCCTGCACACGGACGAAGTGCTGATCGCGCTCTCTGCCAGCGCGGCTGCAAACCCGGACGCAAGGCTCGCCCTCTCCCAGCTCCCGAAGCTGGACGGCTGCCAGGCGCACACTTCGGTCATGCTCTCGGATGTTGATATCAAGATCTTCAAGAAGCTGGGCGTACAGCTCACATGCGAGGCAGTGTACGAGCACACGATCTTTTAAAAAAGATTGTATTTTCCTGTTTTCAGGTGTATACTAATAAAGTATTTTTTTAAGTCATATTACAGTCTGACTATCATGGGACACGGGACCGCAACGGAGCGGCTTCCTTCCCATAGTCAGGCTGTACTCTTTTTTAAGGGAAAGTTTCAATAATATCACACAGGAGGCATGTACAATGGCAGTAAAATATGTATTTGTAACAGGCGGCGTTGTATCCGGACTGGGGAAAGGGATCACAGCCGCTTCCCTGGGACGTCTTTTGAAGGCAAGGGGATACACAGTGACCATGCAGAAGTTCGACCCTTACATCAATATCGACCCTGGCACAATGAACCCGGTCCAACACGGGGAAGTGTTCGTCACAGACGACGGGGCCGAGACAGACCTGGACCTGGGACACTATGAGCGTTTCATCGACGAGAGCCTGACAAAGAATTCCAACGTCACGACCGGGAAGATCTACTGGTCTGTGCTCCAGAAAGAACGGCGCGGAGACTTTGGCGGGGGCACGGTCCAGGTCATCCCACACATTACCAATGAGATCAAAAGCCGCTTCTACCGCAATCCCGCCGCGGAGGATACGGAGATCGCCATCATCGAGGTGGGCGGCACTGTCGGAGATATCGAAAGCCAGCCTTTCCTTGAATCCATCCGCCAGTTCCAGCACGAAAAAGGGCGGGAAAATGTCATCCTCATCCACGTGACGCTCATCCCCTATCTCCGCGCATCACAGGAGATGAAGACGAAACCGACCCAGGCAAGCGTAAAAGAACTCCAGAGCATGGGCATCCAGCCGGATATCATCGTATGCCGCTCCGAGTATCCGCTGACCTCTGACATGAAGGACAAGATTTCCCTGTTCTGCAACCTTCCCGCAAGCCATGTGCTCCAGAACCTCGATGTGGAATACCTGTACGAAGCTCCTCTCGCAATGGAAAAGGAACGTCTGGCGCAGGTTGTCTGCGAGTGCCTCCATCTGGACTGCCCGGAACCGGACCTGAAAGACTGGACTGAGATGGTTGACAAGCTGAAACATCCGACGCAGGAAGTGACGGTCGCCCTTGTAGGGAAATACATCCAGCTCCACGATGCCTATATCAGTGTCGTGGAAGCGCTGAAACACGGTGGGATCTATTCCCACACAACGGTAAACATCAAATGGGTGGATTCTGAAAAAGTAACTGCGGAAAACGCAGATGAGATCTTCTCCGATGTAAGCGGCATCCTCGTCCCCGGTGGGTTCGGCCACCGCGGGATCGACGGCAAGATCGAAGCGATCCGCTATGCCCGCATCCACGGCGTCCCCTTCCTCGGCCTATGCCTCGGGATGCAGCTTGCGATCGTAGAATTCGCACAGGATGTGATCGGCTACAATGACGCGCACAGCATGGAGTTAAAGCCTGACACGACCCACCCGGTCATCCACATCATGGAGGATCAGATCGGCGTGGAAGATATCGGAGGCACGCTCCGCCTCGGCGCCTATCCGTGTGTATTAAAGGACGGATCCCTGGCTGCCCGCCTGTACGGGAAAAAGGAGATCAGCGAACGCCACCGCCACAGATATGAGGTAAACAACGACTACCGAGAAGATCTGGAAAGCCACGGCATGTCACTGTGCGGCCTCTCTCCTGACAACCGCATTGTCGAGATGATCGAGATCCCGTCCCACCCGTGGTTTATCGCCACCCAGGCGCATCCTGAGCTAAAATCCAGACCGAACCGGCCGCACCCGCTGTTCAAAGGGTTTGTGGAAGCTGCCCTGAAAAGACAGCAGGAATAGAAATGCTTTCAGCCATGAGGTTTCCCTCATGGCTGAACTTCTGTCTCCGAAAACAATTCATCTATGATCTGTTCATACACAGCACATTTCTCTGCTTTTTTGATCTTCTTCGCATATTTTTTCGAATCAGTGAACAATGGGGCAAGGTACGTCCACAGCTCTTTCATCTTATACAGGATCGTCCTGTCCCCTGACATTTCCTCACAGTATCCTGCATACAGAAGATCATGGAACCGGCGTAGCTCCGCCTTGTCCGCTCCTCTCCCGCCCCGGAGCCTTCTCCCAAGGGCCGGGTCCTTCAGGACGCCCCGTCCCGTCATGACCCGGTCTGTCTCCGGGAAACGCTTTTTCAACCGCTCATAGTCATCCACGGAGAAAATATCGCCGTTATAACATACCGGATTCCTGCTGATGTCCGCTGCTGCGGCAAATGCCCCAAGATCCGGTGTATTTTTATAGAAATCCTTCTGTACTCTCGGATGGATGATCAGCTCTTCCGCCGGATACTTGTTATAGATCTCCATCAGAGCAGCAAACTCAGACGCATCTTCCATGCCAAGCCTTGTCTTGAGCGAGATCCTGATGGGACATCTGTCAAAGATCTCTCCCAGGAACCGTTCCAGGCTCTCAGTATCAGTGAGAAATCCGGCGCCCCGCCCCTTTGTCACCACAGTCTTTGACGGACACCCCAGGTTCAGGTTGACCTCTTCATACCCATAGTCTTTCAGCTTCTCAGCCGTGCGGAGAAAATCATCCGCCCTGTTGGTAAGGATCTGCGGTACTGTCCTCATCCCCTTATTATGCTCCGGGAGGATATCCTTCTTCTCCCTGGCGCTGAAATGTCCCATCTGATTCGGCCTGATAAAGGGCACGAAATATTTGTCAAAATCTCCGAAGCACTCATGGACCGCGCTGCGGAATATCCACCCTGTGATCCCCTCCAGTGGGGCAAGATAAATCTTCATATGTTCTCTCCCGTTCTTCTTCCCTGTCTGCATCAGTCCCTACCTTATTACACACCCGGCATTCTTGTCAAGCAGAAAATCCTGTGCTAATATTGTTGTTGTCATTAAGAAAGGAGAGTTTTCATGCACACACTCAGAAAATTTATCAGCTATTACGCGCCGTATAAGACGGTCTTTTTTATTGACCTGATCTGCGCCGCTTTTATCAGTTTAGTGGATCTGGCTTATCCTCAGATCCTGCGCACTATGACAAACACGCTTTTCACAAAGGACAGCGCTGCCATCCTGAGCGCTCTGCCTCTCCTCGCGGCAGGACTTCTGATCATGTACGTCATCCAGAGCCTGTGCAAATATTATGTGAGCTACCAGGGACACATGATGGGCGCCCACATGGAGAGGGATATGCGCCAGCAGCTGTTTGACCACTATGAAAAGCTGTCTTTCTCCTATTACAGCAGGAACAATTCCGGTCAGATGATGAGCAAGCTCGTGTCCGACCTGTTTGACATCGCTGAGTTTGCGCACCACGGCCCTGAAAATCTGTTCATCTCCGTGGTAAAGATCGCCGGCTCCTTTGTCTTTCTCTTCCTGATCAACTGGAGACTTGCCCTTCCCCTCGTCGTACTGGTTCTCTGTATGTTCATCTTCTCCTTCCGCCAGAACCAGCGGATGCAGGAGACATTTATGGAAAACCGCCGGAAGATCGGAGATGTGAATTCCAGTCTCCAGGATACGCTGGCAGGCATCCGCGTAGTCCAGTCCTTTGCCAACGAGGAGATCGAGAGGGAAAAATTTAAAAAGAGCAACCATGCATTCCTGATCTCAAAGAAAAACAACTACAACTGCATGGGCAGTTTTATGGGATGGAACCTGTTCTTCCAGGGCATGATGTATCTTGTCACTCTGGTATTCGGCGGGTATCTGATCGCCAGAGGTCTCATGAATGCAGGCGATCTCGCCATGTATGCTCTTTATATCGGTATCTTCATCAGCCCGATCCAGATCCTCGTAGAACTCATCGAAATGATGCAGAAAGGCCTGGCCGGATTCCGCCGCTTCCTGGATGTCATGGAGACAGAGCCGGAAATCGAGGATGCCCCGGATGCCCGGCCTCTGGAAAATGTAAAAGGAAGGGTCTGCTATGAAGACGTATCCTTCCATTACAGCGATGACAACACCCCGGTCCTGTCCCATGTGTCCATCGAGATCCCTGCCGGGAAATCCATCGCACTGGTAGGCCCGTCCGGGAGCGGGAAGACAACGATCTGCTCTCTTCTCCCACGGTTCTACGATGTGACCGGCGGAAAGATCACCATCGACGGAAAAGATGTGCGCACCCTGACATTGAAAAGCCTCCGAAGCCAGATCGGCATGGTCCAGCAGGATGTTTATCTCTTTGCCGGTACGATCCGGGACAACATCGCTTACGGAAAACCCGGCGCTTCCATGGACGAGATCATCGAGGCGGCAAAGCGCGCCAATATCCACGACTTTATCCAGGAACTCCCGGACGGGTATGACACCTATGTGGGAGAACGCGGCGCACGCCTCTCAGGGGGACAGAAACAGCGCATCTCCATTGCCCGCGTCTTCCTGAAAAACCCGCCCATCCTGATCCTGGATGAGGCGACAAGCGCCCTTGACAACGAGAGCGAGCGCTGGATCCAGCAGAGCCTGGAAGAGCTCTCCAAAGACCGGACAACCATCACCATCGCCCACAGGCTGTCCACGATCCGGGGCGCTGACGAGATCATCGTCATCACCGAAGACGGGATCGCAGAGCGGGGGACACATGAAAGCCTGCTCGCAAAAGACGGGTTATATGCCCATTACTATAATATGTAAATCTGGATTTGTCGGGGAGACGGCCGGTAAATAAAACGTCCGAAAACCGTGGTTTATTTTAAGACGTATTCGTGACGGGCGGGGATGTGGCTCAGGTTCCGGCTCCACGATTTGGGAAAGACGTAAAAGGAATGGGATACAGCTAAAAACAATTTCAAAGCGGACGATTCGCTTGCGCTCAGGCATCCGCTTTGAAATTAACGCTGTATCCCATTCCTTTAAGTCTTTCCGACAAATCGTTCCGAGTCACCGTCGCCACATCCCCGCCCGCCACGAAAGGTACTTGAAATAGGGCTTCGGTTTTCTGCTTTCATCCGACCGGTAGTCCCCCGCGAACAAATCTAGGATTCTAAAAGCGGGTCCAGCGGGAACGCTTTCGACAAAACAAAACTTTTATCCAGCCGGAACCCCATCGGATTTGTTCGAATCTATCGTATTCTATAACCCTTTATTCACAGAACTTCCGTCAGAAACAAAATATCTGTTTCTTCAATACCGCTCCCCTTTCGCTCCGTTTTTGAAATCCTGCATTTGTCGTGAGACCTCCCGACTGGTATAGCATTCGAAAACAGCGAAGCGTCTTTTCGAAAGCCTTTCGCAGAGGGCGGGTGTGTGGATTCGGTGACTTTGGAGTAATCTGTTGGAAAGTCTTAAAGGCAGGGAGTGCGGCGTTAATTGAACAGTGGATGCCTGAGGCGGAGCCGAATCGTCCACTGTTCAATTGTTTTTAGCCGTGCTTCCTGCCTTTGTAGACTTTCCCAGATTACGGATCAGGAACCGAAGCCACACATCCGCCCTCTGCGAATACGTCTTGAAAAACCCCCGCTGTTTCCGGATGATTTACTCTAGCAAAGGTTCCCCGGCAAATCCAGATTTCTACTCATAGCGCACCATCTCTCTTTTGAGTCTCTGCATGATTTTTTTCTCAAGCCGTGAGATATAGGACTGTGATATTCCCAGCAGATCTGCCACTTCTTTCTGAGTCTTTTCGTGTCCTTCCGGGTTATCGAGCCCGAAGCGCATCCGCACGATCATTTTTTCCCGGCTGCTCAGCTTATTCAGGGCCCGGACTAGAAGTTTACGCTCTGCCTCATTCTCAAGATCTCTGTAGATCGTGTCTTCATCTGTCCCGAGAATATCTGAAAGGAGCAGTTCATTTCCATCCCAGTCCACATTGAGTGGCTCATCAATGGATACTTCCAGTTTTGTCTTACTGTTTCTTCTCAGATACATCAGGATCTCATTTTCTATACACCGTGACGCGTAGGTGGCAAGCTTGATCTTCTTGGTAGGATTAAAAGTGTTGATCGCCTTGATCAGTCCGATTGTTCCGATGGAGATCAGATCTTCCACTCCCACACCCGTGTTATCGAATTTTTTTGCAATGTATACTACTAGGCGGAGATTATGCTCAATCAGGGTCTTTTTCGCCTCTTCGGCACGTTCCGTCCCCAGCTCCTGTATCACCTCTTTCTCATGTGCTCCTTCGAGCGGCGGAGGAAGAACCTCTGTGCCCCCTATGTAATGGATCTCTCTCCCACTTCCGAATATCAGACTTTTGATATCCGGCATTACCCGCAGTTTAAACTGCTGCGGAACAGCTACTTTTACGAACATTTTATCTCCTCCTCTATTTGTTGATTTACGCAAAACAGCAGTCCTTCGGGCAGCTGCTTATCTGACAGACCGGTGCATGTTTATAAGATATCGTGCTTACGATGAGAATATCTCCGGATTCAAAATGATCTCATATTCTTTCTTACCGGAAAGGATCTCCTCCCCTATCCCGAGCAGCGGATTTTGTATCCATCTTTCTTCTCCTGCCCTGCCTGTGTGCACACACATTTTCTCGATCCGGAACACTTTCATGACCTGATCGCCGCTGACGCAGTGATAGGGGATCATATGGAATCCTCTCTCCGCCTCCGGCAGCTCTGTAATCTCATGAAGGAATTCAGGATCCAGGACATTCACCGGATCCCCTGTGACGAAATCTCGCAATTGATTCCCCGTATCCCAGAGTGCATTTGCTGTCTTCTCGCCCTTTTCCGTGTACAATGTCACCCGAAAGATCTCTTTCTTCCGCCTCAAAATATGCGCCATAAGCTTCCACAGCTTCAGAAACAAAAGATATGCCCCAAAAGCAATGCAGTAGAACATGCTGATAAAACGCATATAAGGCCTGAATATCAGCATGATGCCTCCCATGAAAGCTGACACGGCATATAGAAGGATGAATGCCTTCGCGAACTGTGAAGCGCTCCTGATCTTAAGGCCCGTGAGTATCATAATGCTATTTATTACGACATGAAAAAGAACGAGTTTTACCGGTCCCGGCAAGGGCGCGGCCACCGCTGCACAAGTCAGCAGGCTTCCGAGTGCCCCGCATAGAAAAAGGCGCCCGCGCGCTCTGCCGCATTTCAGAATATGGTCAAGTGCCAGGAGAAGCAGGCTGTCCATCATGAGATTCTCCAGGAAAAAAACATCTATGTACAGCTCATGATACATATCCCACCTTCTTTCCCTGAAAACCGATCCGGGTATCATTATATCGCTCTTGTAAGTTGAAATTTGTCAGATGGTGACAGATGTGAAAAAATATGTTTCGACATATATTTATGAAAAAGAGGAACCGTTAGTGCAATGCCTAATTTAATTATACGGCATAATTCGGATTTCATTACTACAAACGGTTCCTGCAGAAATGCTGGACTAAGTCAACAGCGCCAGAGCAACTAATAATTTGATAGAAGATTCATTCGGTACGGCATTATCTGACGCTGACTGAATCTAGATACTTCTTCAGATACTTCTTCATTTCATCTACCGATGAAATATCCTTCCCATCGGAATCTTTGTATGGTTCTCCTGAAGCATTTACAAAGCACCTTTTTTTATACTCCACGTGGTATTGACCTATCTTAAGATATGAACGGCGATCTTCACTATTATAAGGATTGCCGCCATTGCGCAGTTCGTCACACTTCAGTAAAAGACTCAAAACCTTTACATTTACTTCGACATATGTATTCCGTTTTGAATTCTTCATCAGCACATACCGGTCATACTCCTCTTCCACTTCAGATTTCTTGTCATGCCATATATAATAATAGTTTCGGCAGTACTCAAACAATTCTTCGTGTTGAACTAAGCTGTAGAGCAATTCTTCCCATTCATTTTTCCGTGAAGACTCTGAATTACAATATTCAGATATCATTTCTTTAGCAATGTCCTTCATATCCTTAGTTTCGTTCTCTTTAATATCCTCAATTTTGATTCTTTCAAGAAAGCTTTTAAAAATTTTAAGTCTTTCCATCCATTTTTCCCATTCTTCTTTTGCTTCTTTTTCAACGGGGCGTAAAAATCCACGCCAATCATAATTGTGATGTTTTTCCTTATATCGAAAGAACGTAACTACTCCATTATCACCCATCCAGCCAGGCGCTTTTTTAGAATAATCTCCACATGTCAGCAATGCCCTGTGAAACAAATTATCGTGTTTATCTGCAAACTCCATTGTTGTTTCAATTTTTTCCCATAGTTCCTCATAAGCTTTCAGCTTCTCTGTTCCCGCATCTTCTACCGAATATATATCTCCCAAATAAAATGAAAACAGAATTTCCCCCTGAAAATAATCATTTTTCTCCGCCTTATAAATAATTTTTTTCCACTCAGGTCTATAGTTTATGATTTTCTGCTTGAACTTTTCTTCCTTTATTTGCCGCTTAGCAAAACCATCTAAGGACTCAATTGAAGAAATATCAGAACCAATTGCCGCAGGTAATTTAAATTCGCCTATACTCTTGCAAATCCTGCAAAATGTAATTGCATCATCAATTTCCGTGTTATTTGTCAGATTCCTAATAATTCTGAACCAATTAAAAAATGACTCTTCACTAAACTCACATTCCTGCACTTTTTGACCAAATCTTGTAATGGCAAAAAGGATAATCCGTGATTTGTATTCAGATATTACGGACTGATATATTCTTTTGTCTTCCTTATACATGAGTACCTCATTCTTAATAGTATCGAACACTTTGTATGATCGAATCTTGTTCAGTACATCAAATGTATAAAAAATATCTTTGACACAAGCAATAATGTTATTTTTATCACAAGCAATATCCAGATAATTCTTCAGAACAATATCCGCAATCGACTTTCCGCTTGGTGTTATCCACTCCTTATCCTCATCTTTTATTCTACTTTCAGAACATAAGCGGTTCACAAAAATCCAATGTATCACTTCACGATAAAACACATCCGAATACTTTTCTGCCGTGTCATTATTCCCTGGAAGCTGCCAGATAAGATCCTGCCAGTCTCCATCCAAATAATTACTGATCTTACCTTTCCATTCTTTAAGCTCCTTATTATCACTTTCATCAGCATACTCATAGAGTGAGGCTTTAAAATTCTCAAAATCAGTCAATTGTTTGCCCCGGGAATTCATTCTGATATATAGCTGATTAGGCTTCCCCAGTTGATCTCTTCCCAATTCAAGCAGCATAAACTTTATGGGACAGTCGCCGTTTTTTCCTTGCAAAGTATCAGAATACTTTCCCCAATCATGATTACCTTCCTCCTTTTCAAATGCTTTCTGGATTTCTCTAAGCATAATAACAGAAGATTCTATTGAAGGATCATAATTCCAGCTAAATGCATACCAAGAAGAATCAAGAATTGCATCCCGGATATTTGCGGAATTACATATATCACTGTGCTCATAAAGCGCTCTAAAGAACCGGTCAGTTGTATATCTGGTTTCATAGGAAAAATTAAGACGGTCACAACGGATTCGCAAATCTTCTCGGCCTGCTTTCGAAAACACATAGAAATGCAGAAGGAACAATGTCGTTAGCCTCTGCTGTCCATCAATAGGCACAAAACGTTCGTCTTCATAATATCCGTAAATAAAATTAAGCATCATCGTTTTTCCTTTTCCTGTCAAAGCAGAAACCAGTTCCTCAACAAAATTGACTCTGTTTGTCTCTACACGCACGCTATTTCTGCCTTGAACATAATCGCGCTGAATCTGCGGAATTCTTATCCCCGCTTTTGAGTACAGGTCCCAAAATGAGCATTCCCTTCCAAAATTCATTCTTTCCACCCCTTTACAGCATCTAACATTATTTCGAGAATTTTACGGTAGCCTTCTTTATCTTCATCAGTCCATTGTGTGGGATTAACCATGTTGTCGGAATAATATTTCATGAAAACATTTTTTGTTACAATCGGAATGAACACGCCTTTTTGATCTTGTGCAATTATTTTCTTTCTTTTCTTGTTGAAAAAAGCATTCCCATAGCTTCGATTTATTGAAGCATTGAGCAGCACAAGGTTTTCAATTCCATGATCCGGCGTCTGGTTAAGTTTCTCAGCATAATCAGCCCATTTGCTGCAGCATTCATTGTATCCATCGGCTGATTTATAATTTTCTTCACTCAAATCTTGTGATAAGTAGTCATCAATCGTCCGCACAATCTCCTCATCATCAGTATCGTCCTTTAAAGCTGATAAATTACTCTTAAAATCCTCAAAGTTCTTAGATCCCTTCTCCAAATTCTTTTCAACTGTTCTCGGTCTTATGTGTTCTATATCCCATTCTGTTTGATTATA
Source organism: Candidatus Mediterraneibacter surreyensis (assembly GCA_019118885.1). Taxonomy (GTDB): domain Bacteria; phylum Bacillota; class Clostridia; order Lachnospirales; family Lachnospiraceae; genus Mediterraneibacter; species Mediterraneibacter surreyensis. The sequence goes on from DWYB01000029.1 coordinate 18,883, forward strand.
AATGCTAAATGGAAACCGTGTCTTTGATATAGCTGCCTCATCATATTTCTCTTCTTCGTCAGAATTGTCTTTTAAAAATACCATCGTAAAAATGTTACTAAACAATAATATTTTCCGCAAAACGTTCCTTTTAACGATCTCTTCGCCATCCAGCGGATATTCGTAAAGTATATCGTCAAGCAAAATTTCACTCTTTCTATTCTCTTTCTTGGATACTGCTATTTGTTTATAAATTCTTTTTTTTACATACTTTTTGACACCCTCTTTTCCCAATGTATTTGTCTCTGCATATAATTCAGCCACCTCTTCTGACACAACCGATTTCAAACCACGGTTTGATTCTTCTGCAGCAACTAAAAATCCTATCGTATGGTATAATTCTTCATCTTTGTACCAAGAATACAATTTGTCATAGACTTTAACAATGTTTTCCCATATTCCCTTAATAGTTTCATAATAGGATGTTTTATTCTCTTTATTTAAATATTCTTGTATTGCAAGAAACGAAAAACGATCCTTATGCGGATCAAATCCCAAATTTTCACTTTTATTATTCAACTCACGTGCATAAATTTCAACAACATAATCAATCCGCGTCCTGGAACTTGACTTTTCCACATCATTCTGTGAAATAAAATACCAAAAATCATCATCTCTCAATCCACTTTCCAATTTATCCCACTCAAACGCAATCTCTTTCTGTTCTTTCGCAATGCGCTCTTTAGAGTCGGAGCCTTCAGCGTTGTCTGGGTTCAAGAGTAATGCTTTAAAGAGCTCTGCATTCGTAAGCTCTATCTTCCCCTCATTGATACTCTTAAAAATCTTTTCCGCCGGACTTTCTTCGTCTTTCACCTCATACCAAATAAAAAAAAGGGTTTTGAGTTTGCTGTAAAATTTTTGTTTTTCTGCTGCGTTCCATTTAAATTCACTTTTTTTCTTCGCATTTTCTTGAAAATTCTGATTGTATTTTGATTGACCAAACCACTTTTCGATCGTTTTTTTAGCCTTTTCTATAAAATATTCATCCACTCCACGGATCAACTCATAATAAACGGAATACTCTATAGGTTCTTCTTTATCTGCTTCTATATCCAGCCACGCCAAAATCAGCCAGATTGTTGTGATTCTTTGCTGCCCGTCTAACAACTCATATGTCCCGGATGGCAATGATTTCTCCTTCGGAAACTCACCGCTGTCACCCAACTTTTTCCTGACTGTATGCTTAGACGCATCTGCATTATCATCTTTCTGCTCAGGCAGCTTCTTTAGCACAAGCGGCTGCATACAGTAAACTTCTCCCCCCTCTTCATCCACATCAATTTGCTCAATATCCGAAAGCAGCGAAATAATTTCTGTCTCCGACCATCTATATCCTCTTTGATAATCCTTGATATAAAAATTCAGACCAGCTAATTCAGTAATCCGTTTTCCCAATAATTCTGCACGAGCGGGCGAAGGACACACCTCTCTAATAGTTTCAATCTGCGCATACGATAACGGATATTCTTTTTCATCTACATACAATTTATATTCCATGCTAATTCCCCATACCCTTCCCTTAGAGCGTACCTTTTTATTTCTAAAATATACTTTATTATGGCATATACTTATCTTAATTACCACAGAATAATAAGTAATGCAAACCTGTCACTTAAAAGAAAAAGCCAGAAAGAACAATACTGTTCCTCCTGACTTTTTTATCATGTTAAAACTTGTCCCTCTATTTCTTAAAGAAATCCGGGATCTTGATGGACTGTTCTTTTACATTGCTGGACGGAGTCCTCGGCTGCAGTGTAGGCATAGTGCCTCCCTGCGGTCTTGCAGCTGTCCTGCTGTTCTCCTTATCCAGACGGTTTCTCACCGGAGAATCCCCTGACGGAAGGATAGAACCTACCTTCTGCTGTCCTTCCAGCCTTGCTTTCAGCTTGGAAGCGCTGCCGCCTACATTATGTAAGCCTGTGGCGATAACAGTGATCGTACATTCGTCTGACTTCGTGTCATCGTACATTGCACCGAAGATAATGCTTGCGCTCTCTCCTGCCAGCTCCTGTACGTAATCAGCTGCGTCAGATGCATCCATAAGTGTGATATCACCGGATACATTGACAATGACATTGGATGCACCCTGGATCGTTGTCTCGAGCAGCGGACTTGCGACAGCCTCTTTGACCGCCTCAAGAGCTTTGTCATCGCCGCGTCCGGAACCGATACCGATGTGAGCGATACCCTTGTCCTTCATAACCGTCTGGATATCAGCGAAGTCGAGGTTGATCAGGGACGGAACATTGATCAGGTCTGTGATACCCTGGATACCCTGCTGGAGTACCTCGTCTGCCTTCTTGAGAGCCTCCGGCATCGTTGTGCGTCTGTCTACGACTTCAAGAAGCTTATCATTCGGGATCACGATGATCGTATCAACATTTTCTTTTAATTTATCGATTCCTGTAAGAGCGTTCTGCATCCTTGTCTTGGACTCGAAACGGAACGGTTTTGTCACAACTCCGACTGTCAGGGCCCCCTGCTCTTTCGCGATACGTGCGATGACCGGAGCCGCGCCTGTACCAGTACCGCCTCCCATACCGCAGGTAACGAACACCATGTCCGCTCCCTTGAGCGCTGCTGAGATCTCTTCTGAACTTTCCTCTGCCGCTTTCTCTCCTACTTCCGGCTGCGCTCCTGCGCCAAGACCTTTGGTAAGCTTCTCGCCGATCTGCATCAGTGTCGGCGCCTTGCAAAGCTGCAGTGCCTGCTTATCTGTATTCACTGCGATAAATTCCACGCCTGCGATCTGTTCATCGATCATGCGGTTCACAGCGTTATTACCGCCGCCGCCGACTCCGACAACAATAATTCTTGCAGCCGCTTCTGATTCGTTGGTTTTAATTTCTAACAAGAGTATTTCCTCCTTTGTCGTCTTATTAATTTCTTATACATCCCTTTTATTGAACGATAGAATCCAATAAATATATAATAAAGTCTTTTCTTTAAATAATCAATAGATTTTTCTTATTTTTCTGATATTTTTATACGATTGGCGAGTGCCTTTTTCTTAGCTGATGTTCTGTCAGGCTGAAGGCACGAACCGGATAGATTCTGACTCCGGATCGTAGTTCTCAAGGTGCAGAGTTCCCGCGGTATCCGGGTACAACTCCGCAAGTTTTGCCAGGATCGGCGGCACCTGCTGCAGCTTTTCTTCATAATTGCCGCTGCCCAGGAGCACTTCTACGATCCCAAAATAAACCTGGACATTCCCGTCTGTGCATGACATTTTGTCCGGTGTAAGATCACATTTTTTCAGATTTTTTGAAACTTCAACGATTTTTCCAAAAATGGTGTCATCTTCAACAGGAAGCTCTTCCCCTATCTTTACTTTCGACGCATCAAATGTCAGGTTCTCAATATAAGGAGTCCCTTCGATCAGTTTATTCGTCCTCAGAGATGCGACCCCCGAATCGTCAAAATACAGATATGCCCCCTCATAGTCAACATATCCTGCCATTTCCTTTTCTGTCACTTTTACCCTGACTGTCCACGGATTTTTCAGGGAGATCTTCATACTCTCCACCCCGGACGGCAGATCCGCGTCCGTGAGATTATATTTTGCCATGATATACAGTGTATTCACAGAAAACCTGTCATTCTGTATCCATGTCGTTATCGTATTCTCACCATAATATGAATTGCCTTCCACCACAAAGGAACGGGTCCGGAACAAAAATACAGCCACAGCCGCAAGGACAGCAAGCCCGGCGATGACCGAGACTACGATCAGCCATACCCTTCTCTTTTTGTGCTTTCTTCTCTTCATCCAAATGCCTCCTTTACCCGTTCAGCCGCGCCATTCGCAAAACCGCACTTCGTGCTTACTGCGGCTCCCGCCGCTGTTTTGCTCATGAGCAGGCGCTCACCCCATGTATGCCACTGCGCCCAAAACCATGCGAGCATGGTTTGTGTGCTCAGCGGCATACATGGCTGAACTGGTTATTTCATTCTACCAGACTTGATACGCTTAGGACAAGTCCCATTTCCATGAGGAGGAACATGACGGATGTTCCTCCATAGCTGATGAACGGGAGTGTGATCCCTGTGTTGGGGATGGAATTTGTCACAACGGCGATGTTCAGGATGACCTGGATCATCATGTGCGCCATGGCTCCTGTGGCAATGAGCGCTCCCAGGAGATCCGGTGTCCTTGTGGCGATCACAAACAGCCGCCAGATCAGGATCAGGAACAGCAGGATGATGATCCCTGCCCCGACAAGCCCCAGCTCCTCGCAGATGATGGAAAAGATCATGTCATTCTGGGCCTCAGGAAGGAACCCCAGCTTCTGCACGCTGTTCCCCAAACCTCGGCCAAAGAGTCCGCCGCTGCCGATGGCATAAAGCCCCTGGAGCGTCTGATAGCCTTTTTCGTATTTTTCCGGATGCTGCCAGATCGCGATCCTCTCCAGGCGGTAGCTCTCCATGGCGAGGAACACGGCCATAAAAGCCGCTCCCGCGCTCCCCATCCAGATAAACTGTGAGTACTTCGGGCTTGCCACAAAGACGAGCACGACCGCGATCCCGAGTATGATGATCGCAGTGCTTAAGTTGCTGGCGCCCACCAGCCCGACCACAGGCAGCACGGGCAGCATCATGAGGATCAGCGTCCTGAACCTGTGCATCCGCCGGACATTTCTGCTTACCAGCCATGCAAGGAAGAGGATGACCGCCACCTTCGCGAACTCCGAGGGCTGAAAAGAAAAAGGGCCCAAAGACAGCCATCTTTTGGACCCGTTATACTCATCTCCGAACAGCATCACAGCCACAGACAGGGCGATCGCTGCCAGGTATCCAGGAATCGCAAGGGGTATCCACTTATGATAGTCGATCTGCGCGATGACGATCATGCCCAAAAGGCCGATCAGTGTGGCAAATCCCTGCTTTTTCACATAATACAGGGGATCATGGAATTTTATCCTGCCATTGTAGGCGCTGGTGCTGTAAAGCACCACAAGTCCGACTGCCACAAGGATCAGGATCACCGCTGCCAGCGTCTCATCATACCGCCTCTTCCTTTTGGAACGCTCCAATAAACTCCACTCCCTACAACTGTTTTACTAGTTCTTTGAATTTATCTCCGCGTTCTTCGTAATTCTTAAACATTCCCCAGCTCGCGCATGCAGGCGAAAGGAGCACTGCATCCCCGGGCTGTGCATATCCTACACATTTCTCAAAAGCTTCCTCAAACGTATCTGCCAGCACAACGTCCGTAAATCCAAGCCTTGCCGCAGTCTCAGCGATCTTTTCCCGGGTCGCCCCGATCAGGACCAGCTTCTTTACCTTCCCGTCAAATGCCTGGATCCATTCGTCATAAGATGACTGCTTATCATAGCCGCCGCCGATCAGCACTGTCGGGCGGTTCATCGCCCGGATCCCGCGTATCGCCGCATCCGGGTTCGTGCCCTTGGAGTCATTGTAGTAGGCGACTCCGTTCTTCTCCGCCACGAACTCGATCCGGTGCTCTACCCCGGCAAATTCCTTTAATGTCCTGCGTATCACATCCATCGGGACGCCGTACGCATACGCCATAGCCACTGCTGCCATGGCATTCTCATGATTATGAGTGCCCAGGATCTGGAGCTCGCTGACGTCGCACACCGGGATCTCCCCGTCCACATTGCAGATGATCGTGGTCCCGTCCAGATACACGCCTCTTTTAAGTTTACGCCGGCTGCTGAAATATAGAACATCCGCGGAGATCTTTCCGCCGAATTCCCGGAGGACATCATCCTCATAATTCAGCACACACACATCGTCCGCTGTCTGATTCTCCGCGATCCGCTCCTTTGCCGCAATATATGCTTCCATCGTATGATGGCGGTTCAGGTGGTCCGGAGTGATATTCAGGATCGCGCTCACCCTCGGGCGGAAAGTATGTACTGTCTCGAGCTGGAAACTGCTCATCTCCGCTACGATCACAGAGTCCTCTCTTGTCTCTGGCACAATACTGGTATACGGATTCCCGATATTTCCCACCACAAAGGTGCTCTCCTTCCAGTTCCCCATGATCTGTCCGAGGAGAGCTGTTGTGGTCGTCTTCCCGTTTGTCCCGGTAATGGCGAGGACATCTCCTTTTCCGAGTACATAAGCGAGCTCGATCTCTCCCCACACAGGGATCCCCGCCTCTCTCATCCGGTCCACGACCGGAAGGTCCGTCGGTACGCCCGGGCTCATCACTGTCAGGGACAATCCGCCCAGAAGCTCTTCCGGGAACTCTCCCAGCACCACGCTGAGATCCGCAGAGTCCGCGCCGCCGGCAGCATCCTGCCCTGACGGCTTCCCGTCCACGGAGCCTGTTCCTGCCAGGCTCTCCTGGATCTTCGTTTTTATCTCTGCCGCATCCAGCTTCTCATTCCCGTCATACAGGACCACCTGAGCGCCTTCTCTCAGGAGAAGTCCGGCTGCCGCTTCCCCGCTGATGCCGGATCCAAATACAAGTACCTTTTTTCCTTTCATCTCCATCGTGCTATACCCCCATTAATGCGATCAGGCAGAGGAGCGCCGTGATTATGGAAAACACAGCGACAACTCTTGTCTCCGACCATCCGCACAGCTCAAAATGGTGATGGATCGGAGCCATCTTAAAGATCCTCTTCCCGCCTGTCTTTTTGAAATATGTGACCTGGATGATGACAGAAGCCACTTCTACCAGGTAAATAAACCCGACGATAATGATAAACAGCGGCATCTGGAGCATGTATGCAGTCCCTGCCACGAAGCCGCCCAGCGCAAGGGATCCGGTGTCACCCATAAATACGCTCGCCGGATATACATTGAAAAGCAGGAACCCGAGCAGAGCCCCCACGACCGCGCAGGTAACCGGCTCGATACCACTCTTCGTGCCGATCGCCACCACAGTAAAGAACGTTGCCACCAGCACGGTCACGCTGGAAGCAAGGCCGTCCAGCCCGTCTGTGAAATTCGTCCCGTTGACCGTACCGATCACAGCGACAAACAGGACCGGATACGCCACCCAGCCGAGATCCAGGTAATACCCATCAGAAAACGGCACCAGCATGGTCAGCGGAATTTCTGCGACTCTAACCAGATAGAAGGCAAAGACCGCTGTGACCACGATCTGGAGCGCCATCTTCTGCATAGGCATCAGGCCGTCAGAACGCTTCAGCACCACCTTAAGGTAGTCGTCCAGGAATCCGATCAGCCCGAATGCGACCGTCAGGAACAGCACCGGGACGATCTTCGGATAATCTTTCACATAAAACAGGGATGTCACGATCACAGAGATCAGGATCATAATGCCGCCCATAGTCGGCGTACCTGCTTTCTTTAAATGAGACTGCACGCCCTCCACGCGCTCAGTCTGCTTCATCTTCAGTTTCCGCAAAAAAGGAATGACAACCGGTCCCAGCACAAGGCTGACCGCAAAGGATATCAGTACCGGTATCACTACATGACTGCTCATAAATCCACCTCTTCATCTCTTTCGTTTCTTAACCTGTTTAGTATAAACCATGGCTTACTTTTTTTCAATCCCGAGATACGGGAGCACGTTATCATAAATGCTCCTGAGCACCGGCGCCGCGATGGTCCCGCCGTAGTAAACGCCCTGAGGGTCATGGATGATGACCATGCCCAGGATCTGAGGGTCATCCGCCGGCGCAAAGCCAAGGAAAGAGGCGATATACTTATTGGCGCTCCTGGGAAGCGTCTGCGACGTCGCTGTCTTTCCCCCGATGGAATACCCTTCCAGATATGCATTTTTCCCCGATCCTTCCGCCACCACGCTCTCCAGCAGCATCCGCATGGTCTCGGACGTCTCTTCTGAGACTATGCCGGACTCCACTTCATGATCAAACTCTTCTACCACATTTCCGTCTCTGTCAAGGACTGCTGTCCCCACATGGGGAGTCACTCTGTTCCCCCCGTTTACGATCGAGCTGACCGTCACTGCCATCTGGATCGGCGTGACCTGAAAAGACTGGCCAAACGTCATGGTCGCCAGCTCCACGGTGCCGATGTCCTCCTTCCGGTGCATGATCGTCCCCGCCTCCCCCGGCAGGTCGATATTGGTCAGCTTCATCAGCCCGAACTCTTCAAAATAATCATAGAACCGTCCCGCGCCCAGCCTGATCCCGATATCCATGAACACCGGGTTGCAGGAATTCTGGATCCCCTGGACAAAGGTCTCCTGCCCATGCCCGCCCACCTTGTGGCACCGGATCTTCCTGTCCTCTACGATCCGGTAGCCCGGGCAGAAAAACGTATCGTCAAGGGACACCACTCCCTCTTCCAGGCACGCGGAAGAAGTAATGATCTTAAACACAGACCCCGGCTCATAAGTATCGTTGATACAGCGGTTCCTCCACATCTGGTTCAGTTCATCCTGGAGTTCCTCATCGGTCAGGGATGCCTCATCTGCCCCTGTATTCAGCTCATAGGGCTCGTTCAGGTTAAACTCCGGGACATTGACCATCGCGTAGATCTCACCGTTCTGCGGGTTCATCAGAAGGATGGACACTGCCTCTGCCTGTTTCTCCTCCATCACTTTCTCTGCCGCCTGTTGGCAGTAGGACTGGATATTATAGTCCAGGCTGACCTGCAGCGTCTCGCCTGGCACGGGCTCGATCCGGTCCTCAGCCACACCTTCCAGCTCCACTCCCCTCGCGTCTGTCACTGTGAGGATCGTGCCGTTTATCCCTTTCAGATACTCCTCATATTTCACTTCCAGGCCGATGATCCCCTGATTATCCCCGCCCGTAAAGCCCAGGACGCGGGAGGCAAGCTCATCATAAGGATAATAGCGCTTATAATCCTCATCCACCTTCACTCCGGCAAGGTCATAGCCGCGGATCCTGTCCCCGGTCTCTTTATCCACATTTGTCCTGATCTTCTCCATGGAAGATACCTTTTCCACCTTTTTCCTGACCTCCGCCTCGTCCAGTTCCAGTTCCCGGCTCAATACAGAGATGACTTCCTCCGGCTCTTCCACCTGGCTGTGGATGACAGAGATCGTACATACTGTGCGGTTCGTTGCCAGCACCACGCCGTTCCGGTCCACGATCTCTCCCCTTGCGGCCTTGATCTCACGCTCCCGTTCGTGGAGATCCTGGGCCAGTTCCTGATAATAGTCCGCGTCAAAGATCATCAGATAGACCAGCCTTCCGATCAGGGCGGCAAGGATCAGGGCAGCACACAGAAAGACAACCATGATCTTCTTTTTATTGTATGTCTTATTTTTCTTCATATTATAAAAACCATGCAAAAGATGTTGTTACAGCTTATTACATCTTCTGCATGGTTATTCGCGTTTCCGCTATTCCGCCGTCTCCCCGGAAGCCCAGTCGTCCAGGTCCGGGCTGTAATTTTCATCGATATAAGCACCGTCCGGATTATCGTAGGTATCCTCGTAATTCTCGTCGTAATCCGTGTACTCTGTATCGCCGAAATTCTGTCCTTCTGTCTTGACATTCTCACCGCTCTCCGCGATCGTTGTGATGCCAAGATACGGAAATGCCTCCTCCATGATCTTTTTGCTCAACCCCAGTACCAGACTGCTGTCTCCGGCAGAGTCGTTCCTTGCCTCATCGATCACTACATAGACAAGCACCTCCGGGTTTTCCTGGGGCGCATAGCCCATATAAGAAAGAAGGTATTTGCCATTTCCGCGGGGAAGCTTTTCCGCGGTCCCTGTTTTCGCACCGATATCATAGCCTTCTACCTGCGCCCTCTGCCCTGTCCCGTAGTCCATGGTCGCTTTCAGATAGGTTTTCAGCATCTTAGAGGTATCAGATGATATCGTCTTCCGCAGAAGGACCGGATCCTTTGTCTCGATCACGTTGCCGTTTTCATCCTGGATCTGCTTTACCACATGAGGTTCATAGTAATATCCCCCGTTGATCAGGGAAGCGAACGCCGCAGCCATCTGCGTCATAGTCACATTAAAATTCTGTCCGAATGAGTTGCTGGCAAGATCCACATCCGTCATATTCTCCGCAGTATACAGGAGCCCGGCCGTATATGCCTCCCCCGGAAGGTCGATCCCCGTATACTCTCCGAACCCGAAAATATGCTGGTACCTGGTGAAGTTATCCACCCCGATCGCTGACGCCATGTCCATGAGGGCAACATTACAGGAATTCGCGATCGCGTCCTGGATCGTTTCTGTCCCGTGCCCTGCCCGGTAATGGCAGCCGATCTCCCATCCCATCACATTCTTTGAGCCTCCGCAGTAATACGTCTCGTTCCCGGTGAGCGTCCCTGTCTCCAGCCCCGCTGCCACAGTAAACGGTTTTGCCACAGATCCGGGTTCATATGCATCGCTGACACAGAAATTGCGCCAGAGGTCGTTCAGCACCTCAGCCTCTTTCTCTTCGTCTGACAGTTCATCCCATCCAGGTGTGCGGCCCTGCTCTGTATAATCTTCCGCCACTTCCTGTGTCTTCGCTGCCCAGGCCTCTTCCGGGTATACCTGAGACCTGTTTCTCGGCTCGTTCAGGTCAAAATTGGGGTACGATGCCTCTGCCAGGATCTCCCCTGTATTCGGGTTCATGATGATGACAGCGGTGTTCTTGCTGCCAAGCTCACCATCTCCGGCATGTTCCTGGTTAAACTCCAGGATCGCCTGCTCTACGATATTCTGGAGAGTCACATCGATCGTTGACACTACTGTATTTCCATTCTTCGCCGGCTTCACGGTTCTTTCCACAGAAGACTCTGAGTCAAAATACCCGTATTCACGCCCGTCAGTCCCATTCAGAACGTCATTATACGCATTTTCAATGCCGATCGCCCCATTATTCCCCGCATAGGTAAACCCCACGACATCACTTGCCAGGCTTCCGTAAGGGTAAGTCCTCGTATAGTCATCCTCCAGCCAGACGCCCACCACATTCGGGTATTTTTCATCATCCTCGTCGATCTCATTAAATTTCTGCGCAGTCTCATAGTCCACGCCCTGTGCGAGGATCTCATACTGGCTGTCCGGATCCTCTTTGACCAGCCCGTCTACCACGCTTCCGTCGATACCGAAGCACTCGCTGAGTACTTCCTTGGTAGGTTCCAGATACTCCTCTTTATCCGTCAGCATCTTTACATCAAGTATCACATTGTACACACGCTCGCTGGTCGCTATCTTTGTGCCGTTGCGGTCCACGATATCCCCGCGCTTAAAAGCGATCACCCGGCTGTCATAGATCTGCTGGTCCAGGACTGCCTTTGTATATTTACTCCCTTTGGTTACATTGATATATGTGATCCTGCCTATAAGAACAACAAAAGCCAGTATCACTGCCATAAATAGCATTACCAGCTTCCGTTGCATCCTGAGCGGGAATTTTTTTGTCAAAAATCCAAATCTGCTCTTTTTTCTTTTTCTTCCTGCCATATCATTTTTCCTTATTCTGATGCGTCGCTCGACTTCGCGAGCACTCCGCTCTCGGGAATGTCACTGTACTGCTTCACATACTCCTCTGACGGCCTGTCATACTCCACGACAGCGCCTTCATTCTCAGGAACCATTCCCAGTTCATTCATCGCACGGTCGCGCACGGTCACGAGATTCACAGAATCCGCCGCCGCATTATAAGCCGTGTCATTCGCCTCTGTCAGGTCTGCGAGCTGTTCCTGCATTGCAGTCACCTTCTCCGACCTGCTGACAACTTCTGACTGAAGGCTTAAATATACCATGCATACCATTACAGCACATACTGCTGCCACCGCCAGGAATACTGCGTATGCGGGGCTGATGCTCTTTGCGCGGTGTCTGTTCTTCGCCACCTGCCTGCTCATCGGCCTGTGCTGCTTCGGCTGCTCCGGATGCGCTCCCGGCATCCGCTTCGGAAGAGGTTCCGCCTGGCGTACAGCATTGCCATACACATAGAACTGGCTGCGTTCATTTCCCCTGCGCCCCGTTGTTCTCTGATCGTATGTCCTGTATCCTGCTGCCATAACGCAATGCCCCTTTCCTGTTTTTTCTCCTCCGGGCTCTCCCCTTCCCGTCGGAAAATAAATATTTTAAACTACTCCCTGCTATGCACGTTCAAATATCCTCAGTTTCGCGCTTTTTGAACGGCTGTTGGACTCCATCTCCTCCTCTGTCGGAAGGATCGGCTTCCTTGTGACCACTTTTCCCTTTGAGGTCTTCCCACAGACACATACCGGGAAGTGGCTCGGACAGGTACATGGATTTTCGTTCTTGCGAAATGCGCTCTTCACGATCCTGTCCTCCAGCGAATGAAATGTAATGATACAGATCCGTCCCCCTGGATTTAGCATGTCGATCATATCATCCAGCGAATCCCTGAGCACGTCCAGCTCGTGGTTCAGTTCGATCCGGATCGCCTGGAACGTCCGCTTTGACGGATGCCCCGAAGTCTTCTGGATCTTCATCGGTATGGCGTGCCGTATGATCTCATTCAGCTGTCCTGTTGTCTCGACCGGTCCCTTCGCGCGCTCTGCGACAATATGCTTTGCGATATTTTTTGCAAATCTGTCTTCCCCGTAGTCGCGGATCACGCGGTAAAGTTCCGCCTCGCTGTATCCGTTGACAATGTCCCTTGCCGTCATCTTCTGCCTCTGGTCCATCCTCATATCAAGCGGTGCATCCGCCCGGTATGAAAATCCTCTCTCGGCAGTATCAAGCTGATACGATGACACCCCCAGGTCCAGGACGATCCCGTCCACCTTGTCAACACCTATTGCCTGGAGCTGCGGCTTCATATCACGGTAATTGCTCCTGATTATCGTGACCTTCTCCCCGAAGCCTGCCAGCCGCTCTGACGCCGCTTTTATAGCGTCCGCATCCTGGTCTATTCCTATAAATCTCCCCTTGTCACCTAACCGGCTGCACACTTCAAAGGCATGTCCGCCTCCGCCCAGCGTGGCGTCCACGTATGTGCCGTCCGGTCTGACATTAAGCCCGTCCACTGTCTCGTGCAGCAGTACGGATACATGTTCGAATGCCATGGTCTCCTCCTTATCAGATCCTGATCCCTATGGATTCCATACGCTCTGCGATGGCATCCAGGTCTTCTTCGCTCACCTGGCTGCGCTCTTCCCAAAGCGCCTTGTCCCAGATCTCAACTCTGTCCTGGACTCCCACCAGGACAACATCCTTCTCCAGATGCGCAGCCTTGCGGAGCGACGGCGGGACAAGAACTCTCCCCTGCTTGTCGAAGCTGCCCTCCGAAGCGCTTCCGAAGAAATAACGTTTAAAGATCCTGGCATCCTTGTTCATGCGTGGTAAGGTCTCAAGCTCGGCAACAAATTTATTCCATTCTTCCTGAGAGTAAACAAAGAGGCATCCCTCCAGCCCGTTACATATGACGAAGCTGTCGCCCAGATCATCCCTGAGTTTCGCCGGAATGATGAGTCGTCCTTTTTCATCAATGCTATGGTTAAACTCTCCTAATAACATCTGGAATCCTTTCTCTTAATGTGAGCCTCCACATCGCTCCCCACTTTGTACCACTAGCCACCACTCTTTACCACTTGACTCCATTCTAAACCACCACTCCCCCTTTTTCAACCCCTTTTTTTGATTTTTTTGTGACTCCCGAAAGCCGTAAATACGGCTGAAAACCGCGGTTTTCAGGGCAAAAAAAGAACATGTAGAGGATGGAATTCATCCATCACCCTACATGTTGTGTTTTTTACTGAAAATCATGAAATTTATTATGAGGTGGGGCGGTTTCCCACTTTCATCAGGATCTGCCGCCCGGACCAGCTTATTCAGCTTCGGTCTCAGCAGAAAGGCTGTTCAGATAATCTGTGACAGAATCATAATTCACTTCCGCCACAACCCTCTCTTTGCCGGACTCATACATATCGTAAGCCGAGTACCCCAGCCATCCGACCAGAGCAAGCGCTGCGATCGTAAGGACTCCCTTGCGGATGATCCCCATCATCCTCTGCTTCCGCATGAGCTGTTTTCTGTTGGCCTTCTCCTGTTTATAACGGTCCACCTTTTCCTGGCTCATATCACATATGCTCCTTTCCGTGTTTCACTCAGATATTGACAGTTTATCACATTCTGCGTCAGAGCACAACAATTATTCCGCCGTCATTTGCATACATGGTACTGATACCGGCTGTATCCACGATAAAGCTGTCCCTTACATGGATCTTATCAAGGATCATCCTCTCTACCTCCCGCGCCCTTTCAGGACAGTTGCAGTGCGCGATCGCGAGTACCTTTTCTTTTGTCCGTTTCCCGTCACGCACGATCTGCTCAGTCATTTTAACCAGCGCCCGCTTCACCCCCCTGGCCTGCCCAAGCTGGCAGATCGTCCCCTGGGGAGTCGAACCCATTACTGGTTTGATATTGAGCGCGCTGGCCACAAAAGATCTGATCCCCGTGAGCCGTCCGTTCTTGCGCAGTGTATCAAGGTTTTCCAGGACAAAATACGTATGCTGCCCTTCAATATAAGCCTCCGTCTCACTGACTGTCTCCTCAAATGTCATCCCCTGCTCTTCGCACTCTCTGACCTTGCAGGCGATCAGGGTTTCCCCGACAGACGCTGACCTGGAATTAAAGACATGGATCTGCCTGCCGTCCTCTCCGTGCTCCTCTTTCCAGAGCTTAGCCGCAAGCTGTGCGCTGTTATATGACCCGCTCAGCTCAGAGGAAAGGGTGACCACATACACTCTCCGCTCTTCCCCGCTGTACAGTTCCATGTATTTTTCCGGTGAAGGGCAGGATGACTTCGGGCACTCCGGGCTCGCCGCCACCCGGCGCAGGAAATCCGCCTGGTCAAAAGTCTCATCATCCATGACCACATCCCCGTCCACCTGCATGCTCAAAGGCGCGCTCGTGTAAATGCCGCTCTCCTTCATCTTGTGTGTCAGCTCACCGCAGCTGTCTACAATGATCTTATAATCCATAATCTCTCCTCCAGGAACACAATGTGTATTTTACATTTCCAGTATATGTAGTTTTTAATACCAGATTTAAATATACCATATATTTTCCCGGAAGGAAAGTCTTTCCTGTGAAATTCCTGTGAGCGAACTTCCCGCGAAATTCCTTTGAGCAGCTGTTGCGGGCAAACATCATAATCCGTCCGTTTATTCACCCTCCAGGCGGATCCTCCTGGAAATCCCCAGCGCGATCCCCATCTCCGCCATCAGGAACAGGATCGCAGTCCCCCCGTAACTGATGAACGGGAGCGTAATGCCTGTGGTCGGGAGCAGGCCCGTGACCACCGCGATATTTAAGATCACCTGCAGCGCGATATGAGCGAAGATCCCGGTCGCGATCAGCGAACCGTAAAGATCCGGCGCGTTTTTGGCGATAAACATCAGGCGGTACAGAAGGAGCCCGAACAAGATCAGGATCAGGATCGCTCCGAATACTCCCAGTTCCTCGCAGATGACCACAAGGATCATATCATTCTGGGCCTCCGGGATCACTCCCAGCTTCTGCGTGCTGTTCCCAAGCCCTTTTCCGAAAAATCCTCCGCTTCCGATGGCATACAGTCCCTGCATGACCTGATAGCTTCCATCATCCATGGTAGCCTCCGGATTCAGCCAGGAGATGATCCTCTGAAGGCGGAAATTGTCGCTGTTTTCCGCTGTCACAGCCAGGACTGCAATGCCAATGGCAGCCACAACCACTCCCGCTCCGATGACCGCCAGGAACGGCTTTGTCTTCGGATGGATCACAAAGATCAGGATGCAGGTGATCGCCATTACGATGATCGCCGTACTCAGGTTGTCCGTCAGGAAGAGGACGCCTCCCGACGCCACCGCTCCCAGCACAAAGACGCGGATGATCCCTTCCATGGTATACGCTTTTTTCCCGAGACGGCACAGTTCATAAGAGATAAAAAGGATGACCGCGATCTTCGTGATCTCCGCCGGCTGGACCGTCATATTTCCCGGAAGGCCGATCCACCGCCTCGCCCCGTTTACCGTCACGCCCAGCGGCGTCTGCACGAGCGCCATCAGGAAAATCGAGAATATATAGATCTCAAAAGCAAACGCACCGTAAAAATGATAATCGATCTTCGATACGATAAACATCCCTGCCACACCGAACGCAGCGATCAACGCCTGCTTGGAAAAATAGTACATATCATTCCCGAAATCTGCCTGTGCCTCATACGCACTCGTACTGTAAAGCATAACAAGCCCGAAACACATCAGGAATACGATCACCATCAGAAGGTCGAAATCAAAATACTGCTCCTTTACCCCGGCCCTGCTCCGGCTTTTCGCGATCACTGCCGCCAGACCGGTGCGTTTCGGCGCTCTCGCCGGGCGCGCCGCCTGCCGCCGCTGCCCTGTATGTCCCATATCTCCTGTGCGCCGGACACTTTCCGGTCCGGCAGCCTGCCTGCGGGGACTGTACTCCGGCACCGGCTTGGGAGTACGGATCTCCTGACGCCGCCTGTCAATGGCCCTCTGATAACTTTCATAGCCCGAGCGTATACTTACCGGCCGCATTGGCTTCGTATCTGAAAGGGAAGAGGAACTTTCCCTCTGTCCCACGGCTCTCATGGGCTGTGTGTCCCCGAGCCGCGGGCTGCTTTTCTTTCTGCTTTTTTTGTCCTGCCCTCGATTTTTGATCGGTCTGACAGTCCTGCTTCTCATATTATCACCTATCTCGTATTCATCGCCGGATGCACCGGTTTGCCGTGTTCAAAAAATCTGTCATACCACACAAGGAAAATATACACTGCCCAGATCTTCCTGCTGTCGTCTGTCTTCTCATTTGTATTCTTTCCTTCACGGTGGTCGTCCAGCATCTTCATGAGCAGATCCGTATTAAAGAACTTTTTCGCCGCGCTGGTCGCGAACATCGCTCTGACCCTGTTATAATACTTCTCTTCCCTCAGCCATACTCTGATGGGGATCGGGAACCCGAGCTTCTTTTTCTCAGCAGTCTTGCTGCGGATATGTCTTTCCGCCGCCGCCCGGAGAGCCACCTTTGTCCTCGGAGCCCTCACCTTATAGTCAAGGGGAAGCGTCTCCGCCAGCTCCAGCACCTTCTTATCCAGGAAGGGCACTCTGACTTCCAGGGAATTCGCCATGCCCATCTTATCTCCCTTCATGAGGATATCATGGACCAGCCAGAGATGCAGGTCAACATACTGCATCTTTGTCACCGGATCTTTATCCTTCACACGCTCATACAGCGGACGGGTCACATCCTGGATGCCCGGTCTGCATCCCTTCTTTAAGATCTTATTTGCCTCCCGCTCTGTGAAAATGTTTGTAGCGTTGGCAAAATAGCGCTCCTCCAGCGTCCTGCCGTGGCGCATGAGGAATCCCCTGCCTTTCATCCCGCGCGGGAGACAGTACTCCGCGAATCTGCCCAGCAGGCGCCGGATCCCGAAGGGGATCTTATTAAAAGCCGTGTGTTCCAGAGGTTCACAGTAAATATTGTATCCGCCGAAAAGCTCATCCGAGCCCTCGCCGGAGAGGACGACTTTCACTTTCTTAGAAGCTTCCTCGCTCAAAAAATACAGTGCGATGGCAGCCGGGTCCGCCACCGGCTCATCCATATAATACTGGATATCCGACAGCTTGTCCCAGTATTCGTCCGGGGTGATGACTTTCGCGTCATTCTCCATGTTGATACTCGCCGCGAACTCTTTCGCATCCTGTATCTCGCTGTACTGTCCCTCGTCAAATCCGACGGTAAACGTATGGTCCACCTGTCCGAGCCAGGTCAGATAGCTGGAATCCACTCCGCTCGACAGATAGGACGCGACCTCCACGTCACTGATCTTATGCTTCTCCACGGATTCCTTCATGACCGCTTCCACCTCGTCAACGACCTCCTCAAAGGATTTCGTATTATCCCCGGTGAAATCCGGCTCAAAATACCGTGTGATCTTCATCTCTCCATTTTCATAGGTGAAATAATGTCCCGGCTGGAGACAGAACACACCTTTAAAAAATGTCTCATTCGTAGGCACGAACTGGAAAGAAAGATAATTTCCAAGGGCATCCTCATTAAAGATCTTGTCAAACTTCGGATGCTCCATAAACGCCTTGATCTCTGAGGCGAACATGAGCGTCCCGTTCATCTGCGCATAGTAGAGGGGCTTAATGCCAAAGATATCCCTTGCCGCGAAAAGACGCTTCCTCCTCGTGTCCCAGATCGCGAAAGCGTACATCCCTCGCAGCCTGTCCACCAGGCTCTCGCCCCACTCCTCAAATCCATGGACCAGTGTCTCGGAATCTGTATTGGACACGAAAACATGCCCTGCCGCTGCCAGCTCCTCCCTGAGTTCCTGATAATTATAGATCTCCCCGTTAAATACAAGCACCAGGCTCCTGTCTTCATTATATAACGGCTGGTCGCCCACAGACGAAAGGTCGATAATGCTCAGGCGCCGGAATCCCAGCGCCGCGTCCTCATCGACATACTTTCCTTCACTGTCCGGCCCCCGGTGAATGATCGTATTCATCATATTCACCAGCACCTGTTCTCTGTCTTCCACTTCGCCCACAAACCCTGCGAATCCACACATATTAAGCTCTCCTTTTCACTCCCGCAGCCCACAGCCCGGATCCAGTCCACCCGGATGAGCAACTACACTCATAATAATAGATAAGGAACCAGTTTCGGTAAGTCTTTTTACCTGATCTGATCCCTTATTGCCATGCTCTGCGTCTGATAAAAAATTATAGTTTCTGTACCAATCGGGGTGACAGGATTCGAACCTGCGACCTCACGGCCCCCAGCCGTGCGCTCTAACCAAACTGAGCCACACCCCGCCGACTCATACATTATATATAATTTGCCGGCAAATGTAAAGAAATTTTTTCTGATGTCCTGTTCTCTTTTCAGCCGCTTGTTACTGTTCGCAGCAGCAGTCTCTTTTCACATCTCAACGCCCTTTCCATAATATAATAGTGAGTTACCACCTATGAAAGGAGCCGCCAACAATGGCAAATTGTCAAAATATGCGCTATATGCGCCGTCCCATGGCATCCGCTCCGGCCCCGTCCTGCGCCTGCCGGATGGACGGATGCCCGGACACACATGATTTTTTCCCATCTGACATTCCTCTCGCAATGGCTTATGTCAAATGGCAGAAATGGCAGGACATCTACGAACCGTGCAAAGCCCTCAGAAGCGGAACACTTTTTCAGGAACTGGATAAACCCTTCCTGGGGAAAGGAGGCTGCCGCAGATGAATATGAATGCAATGCCAAACAGCAGTACCATGCGCAGAATGAATGATATGGCGCCGCACTCCGGCGGGAGCGTCATGAACCGCCGTCAGCTCATGGACCACATCAACCAGGTCAGCTTCGCAGTGGATGAAGTAAAATTGTACCTGGATACCCATCCCTGCGACAGGGAAGCTCTTGCGTATTTCCGCGAGATGAGCCGCAAACGTGATCATGCCCTGAAGGAATATGCCGCCGCTTACGGGCCGCTGACCGTTGATACCGCTGAGGAATCCTGCGCTGAGCGTTGGACCTGGGTCAACGAGCCATGGCCGTGGCAGGAAGGAGGATGCTGATTTATGTGGAATTATGAAAAAAGACTGCAGTATCCGGTGAAGATCACCCAGACAAACCCGAAGATCGCACAGATCATCATCTCTCAGTTCGGAGGACCGGACGGAGAACTCGCCGCGTCTATGCGGTATCTGTCGCAGAGATATACGATGCCGTATAAGGAAGTGACGGGGACGCTGACGGATATTGGTACGGAAGAACTCGCCCACATGGAAATGATCTGCGCCATCGTCTACCAGCTCACAAAGGATCTGACCCCGGAAGAGATCGAGCGCTCCGGATTCGATAAGTACTATGTAGACCACACTCTGGCGCTCTGGCCCCAGGCGGCCAGCGGCATGCCGTGGACAGCGACCGTGTTCCAGTCCAAGGGAGATCCCATCACTGACTTGAACGAGGACCTTGCCGCCGAGCAAAAGGCAAGGACCACCTATGACAATATCCTGCGGCTTGTCAAAGACCCGGAAGTCGCTGATCCGATCCGCTTCTTAAGGCAGCGCGAGATCGTGCACTATCAGCGTTTCGGAGAAAGCCTGAGGATCGTCCAGGAGAAACTGGACAGCAGGAACTTCTATGCGTTCAACCCGGAGTTTGACAAATAGCGGCATCTGCTGTTTATAACACAACATTTAAAAAAATGCCTGTCCCTGCATATGCCGGAACAGGCATTTTACATAAGTATCGTTTGTTACTTCACGCTAATATGATTTTTTCTGATGATCCCGCTCATCTGCCAAACTTACAGTTTATCCAAGCGTCACATCAAGCCCCTGTTCATCATACTCTCCGTTTGACTGCGGGACCAGGATCGTAAGGCTGACCGTCTCACCCTTTGCATAATACTGAAGCTGTTCCTGGAGCGCCTCCATACTGTCAATAGAGCTTCCATTGATTGCTGTAATGATAGAACCCTTTGTCATGCCCGCTTTGTCCGCGCCGCTGCCCTGGCTGACCTCCATTACATAGACCCCTGCCGGGACATCGATCTGCTGTGAAAATGCATCCGACACGCTCATGCCTGTGATGCCGAGCAGCCCGCGTTCATTCTCCGGCACTTTTGTCTTCGTCTCCTGGTTCATCAGATTCTGGATCAGGTCAGACACATCGCTGATCGGGATCGCGTATCCGATGCCTTCCACGCTTTCCCCTGTCAGTTTCGCAGAATTGATACCGATCACTTCACCGTTGACGTTCACAAGAGCGCCGCCGCTGTTGCCCGGATTGATCGCCGCATCTGTTTGGATCAGTTTTGCCCCGCTCTCCTGAGTTTCCCCGGTCTGTGTATCTGTAGTGGAAACAGAACGGTCAAGCGCGCTGATCACGCCTGTTGTGACAGACTGTCCGTATCCGAGGGCATTGCCGATGGCGATCGCAGGCTCGCCGATCTGAAGTTTCGTAGAATCCCCAAGTGTAGCAACTGAGATCGCATCCATAGTATCGTCTGAGATCTGATCCAGCGCGACAGCGATCACAGCCACATCATAAGTGGCGTCTGTGCCTTTGATATTCGCCTCGACACTGGACTGGTCGTCAAATGTAACTGTAAGGGTATCGCTGCCCTCAACGACATGATTATTCGTAACGATCAGCAGCTCTGAGTCATTCTTTCCGATGATGATGCCTGTCCCTGCTCCTTCATTCGTCTGTTCATATGTGCCGCCAAAGAAACTCTGCACTTCCTGGACTGACATGCTCGTGATGGAGACAATGGACGGCATTACCTTCTCCACTACATCCGACACATCCGATGTCACGACGCTGGACGAAGTAGAGAGCGATGTCCCGCTGCTGATCTTGTCAGAGGATGCTGTCGTGGTCTTACCGGAGTCTCCCAGTCCCAGGATCTTCTGTCCGACAAGGTTTGTAGTGAGGAATACCGCGCTGGATACCACACCGAACAGGATCGCAAATCCTGTCACAGCAGCCGCCTTCACAAGATTTTTATGCGGCTTTTTCTCTTTGCGGGGTTTTTGCTGCTCAGGCTGTTCCCCATTGTACCCGCCGGGCCGGGGACCGCCATACTGATAGTTACTGTTCAGATCATCATTTGAATTGTAATAGTTATATTGATTATCCATAAGATTACCTGCTTTCTCTCTTAGTTTTTTCTTTTTACGGTTATATCATAGCTTTGGTTTGTGATAAAAATGTGTTCAATCCTTTAACAAAACTTGAAAAAGAGAGGCTCCGAATCCCCGGCTGACATTTCACATCATCCGGGCTTTCTTTGCCTCTCTGTCCACTGCCTTTTACAGGTCTATGAAATTGATGTCATAATCATCTGGATCTTTTTTCTGCTTCCCTGCTTTCCCTCTGCGGTTCTTTCCGGACTTCTTATCATCTGTATAGATATCATCGTCCTCATAGATATCCTCATCTTCGTATCCATCGTCATACTCAGGATCTAAAGCTCCGTCATCATCATATCCATACTCATCGTCGTAATCATCATATCCATCGTCATCGGGCTCTTCGTCGTAGTCATCCTCATACTCGTCTTCATCCTCATCGTACCCGATCTCATCATCAATATACTCATCCTCTTCCGCTTCATCTGCAGAAGCCTTCTTTCCCGGCTTTTTCTTTTTATCTTCCTTCTTTGTATCTTCCTCTTCATCATCAAAGGGGATATCATACTCATCATACAGGTCATCCAGTTCCTGATTGCGGTGGACGAGTTTGACCGCAAAAATGATCATCAGTATAAGGAGCAGGAGACATACCGCGATCCCCGCCGCGAGGATAGGAAGGATATGCTCGCTGATAAACGCGCCTGCCGCCCCGGGAAGCGCCGGAGCCGCCTCTTCCTCTTCTGCCGGTGCCGGTACCTCAAAGTACTGATATGTCCCATCTTCAGAATCGTACTGGTACAGATCCTCCTGCCCTGTACGTGTATTCAGCGCATAGATCAGATAATATCTGTCAGATGCAGACGGATCAGACCAGATCGGGAAGACCTGATCCTGGACAGTAAGCTCAGACTCCTGATAATTATCCGGAAGATCCACTTCATCCGGTTTGTCCAAAGGGATAATGGATGTCGTATCAGAGATCGTCAGCTGGGCAAAAGGAGCAAATGTCGCATCCTCCGTGTCAAACAGGAAAAAGCTCCCTGTCCCGGATCCATCAGTCAGATACCCCAGATATACTCCTGCATCATTTACGACAAATTTCCTTTCCTCTCCATTAAATGTCATCGTAGTCTCAGAATATCCCTCCGGGATATCTGTTGTAGTAAAAGCCTCAGAGAAATGATAATCTGTCCCGTTCACAGTCACGGTGACCCCCGTGTCAGATCCTGCTTCCGGTGTTTCTGCTGCCGCTGTCGGCGCCACGCTCGTTGTGCCGTCATCCGCCGCTGCGATGGAGATCGCAGATGAACCCTGTTCCAGGTTTAACGTCTCTCCCGAAGACAGAGTCGCAGAACTGCTGCTCACAGAAAGTGTGGTCTCCGTCGCCTGGAGAGCGCGGAAAGTCACTGTTGTCCTCAGCTCACTCCCGCTGCCTGTCCCTGTATAAGTCAGAGTCCCCGATCCGTCAGCTGAAAAGCCGTCGCCGCTGACAAACTCCAGCACAGAGGCATCATAACTCATCGTCACATTTACGCTTCCCACGGTACCGCCGCTGCTCTGTACGACAAGGTCCACGCCCACATTCTCCCCTACCTTTGTGGAAGGATCTGAGAACATCAACACGCCATCCGCCGCGAACACAGCCGTCCCGAATACCGGGACCATCAGGCACAGCGCAAGGACCAGACCCGCTAATTTCTTTAATGCTTTCATATAATTTACCTCTTCTGTATTATGAATAATATTTGATACGGACAGCACGGCTTCCGCCTGTCTGTCCACTGCCTACTATCATACACGCTCCGCGCAGAAAAGTCCAGTGATTACTGTCCGCCGGCCTCTGTCCCTGTACCGGAGTCCGTACCGCCTCCCGTACCCGGATCAGTACTGCCGCCGCTGCCGGGATCCGTACCGCCGCCAGAGCCCGGATCAGTGCCACCGCCAGCGCCGGGGTCCGTTCCGCCGCCCGGATCCGTGGTGCCGCCTCCTGTACCTGGATCTGTACCGCCTCCTGTTCCATCTCCGCCGGATGGTTCTGACGGAACATAGGCATCTCCGCCCGAGTAGTCTCCAGATCCGTCATCATAGTAGCTGTCATCGTAATAAGTACCGCTGCCGTCGTCATATGTCTCGCCGGAAGACTGGGCTGAGCTTACTGTGTAAGCAATGTTGCTGTTTACAGTCTGCACAGTAGACGATGGAGTATACCCCGTCGTACCGAACAAAAACTCGTGAAGCTTTGTCACATTGGATACAAGGTCATCCGGGACTACGATACTTCCCAGACCTGAAACAAGATCCGTATAATTATCCTGCGGGAATCCCATATTTCCGACAAGTTTGTATTCACTGTATGCCGTCGCATATGTCAGGATCTCCTGAAGGGTGAAGCTGGTGGAAACCTGGGGGAAGACCTTATCGATTATCGCATTTAAAGTTCCCAGATCAGCACTCTTTGCCTTCTCGAACATCTTCTCGATCACGAGGCGCTGCCGTTCCGTACGGGTAAAGTCGCCTCCTGCGGTGGAACGGATACGGGCGTAGGTGGTTGCTTGGGTACCATCAAGGGTCTGAAGCCCGGCACTTGATAAGTAATTTGCCGCTTTTCCTGCCGAATTCGCTGTCTCCGGTATATACTGATTAATATAAGGCAGTTCTTCCTCAGTCACCTCAATCTCCACTCCGCCCAATAAATCAATCGCATCGGCAATGGCTCCGAAATCCACTGTCACATAATCCTGAATGTCTAAATCAAGATTCATATTCAGCATGTTGATCGCAAGGACTGGTCCGCCATAACTGTATGCTGCATTACACTTCTGATAGGTACCTTCGGACAGATCAAGCAAAGTATCACGATATACAGACACCATCTTGATTTCCTTTGTCTCGTTATTCAGACTTGCAACGATGATACAGTCTGTGCGGTTTCCCTCTCCGAGATTTCCATCACGGGAATCAACTCCAAAAAGAGCGACATTTGTATAGCCGTCTCCAAGATCAACCTCTTTATTCATCTTTACTTCTTCATTGATCACGATGTCTTCTGCCTTAATATCCTGCGTGTCGATCTTACTCCACTTTGCATATACATACGCCACCGCTCCAAAAACGGCGCAAAGAATAACGCATGCTGTAATAAGCAGCACCCGCTGCCACATCTTCATCCGTGTAAACCAGTTTCCTTTTTTCGCACGCGCGCGCCTGCGCCCCCGGCGTCTTACGTTTTTTGACATTTTTATCACCTAAATAAGAATTTTATACACTTTTTTCATAGTACAACAAAGTATGACAGGATTCAAGATTATTTTCACAGTTATCATATTTATTCATACTTTTTCAATTCATCCAAAATACTTTTTGCCTTTTCAGCCCATGTGTTTTCAAGGGCTTCTTTATCAAGGAGCGCACAGTATCCGGGATCATTCCTCAGCTCCATTGCCCTGTCCAGCTGTTCTATAAATTCTTTATGGTCATGCCCGATAAGTACTGACTCATATTTCCTGCATTCATCCATGTCAGTTGTCACGATCGGCTTGTTTAGCGCCATATACTCAAATAATTTCACCGGAGATGTTGCTTTTGTAATATCATTTATCAAAAACGGGATCGTAAGGATATCAATTTTTGAAGCATAATTCTGGAGCACATGGTAGTCTCTGGAACCGCAGAAATGGACATTCCTGCACTTATCGATCCCGGCCCTCTCAAAGGAATCGTCATATTTGATCCCAAGCAGGACCACCTGATATTTTCCTTCCGCATTGATCTCTTTGATCAGATCATAATCAAACCACTTTGCAAGCGCTCCATAATAACCAATAACCGGCTTCCCGGAATCGATGATTTTTCTAAACTCCTCATCCAGAGCAAACTCTTCATCTACCTCGTCATGAAAATGTGCATAATCTACACCATTGCTGGAATATACAAGCCGGTGATCTCCTCGTTTTTCCAGGACATCCCTTTCCAGAGCTCCAGCTGTGACAACGACAAATATTTCCGGATCGTTCATTGCCATCTCATATTTTTCTTTCACATTTACCGGAAGTTCGTCTGTACCTGCCAGGTGTGGATTCAGATCGTCAATATACTCATAGACAATCTTATACCCTTGTTTTTTATATTCTTTGATCTTCTTTGCCGGCATCGTCCAATCAGTTGAATAAAACTGTACATATTTCGGTACATCTTTATCAGCTATCTGCCGCATCAGAAGATCCGAAAATGGAGTATTGGCAAAATTAACAAGATACAAATTATCTGCCTGTTTTTTCATTCGCTTCACATCATCCGTAAAGCGGGTAACTTCGTAAAACACCAGTGTCCGCTGTTTTGCAAAATTAGTAAAAATATGCTGAGGCCGCTGATACAATGGCACATTCCACCCGAAAGAGCTTCTCCAGATCACAATGCGGTCATAAGTATCTCGTGCAAGTATCCTTTCAATCCCAGCCGCAAACGTCTTTTTATGCAAATGCAGCACGATCCATTCACGCAGTGAAAGACGGACTAAATAATTCGAATAAATGTAGCCAAACGCCTTTTTTAACGTGCCCTTTAACCCATACTTTTTAACCAGATTCTTAAGTTTACTGATCTTATCTTTCATTTTTTTCCCACTGAGACAGGTGCCTTTTCAACACGTCCGCTTTTGCCGACCAGTCATTCTCCCAGGCGCACCGGCTCAACTGCTCCTTTCTTTTCTGATCTTCCCGCTCTTTCCAGCAGTCATACACCGCTTTTACGAACTCATTCCGGGAATGGGCGATCACAACCGGGTCATATTTCATACACTCAGGCAATGCTGTTGAAACAACTGGCTTTTCCATTGCCATGTACTCAAAAAGTTTGACCGGCGAAGTAGCTTCTGTAATCTCGTTAAGGACAAACGGGATCATACACACATCAAAATAGTGTACATACCCTGCCAGCGCATCATAAGGCTTCTTTCCGAAATATCTCACATTTTTTCTGCCTAGCAGACCACTTTTCCTAAGAGAATCATCATGTTCTACTCCGATCAGGATAACCTGCATCTGCTCCTCGTCCGCAAGTTTTTTCAACAGCTCATAATCTATCCATGAGGCAAGCGCTCCGTAATATCCCACCTTGATCAGCCCCTCTTTCAGCCACTCGAGATACTCAACATCGTCTGTTGACGTCTCTGGAGAGAACTTTCCGCATTCCGCCCCATTAGATATTAAGATCAGGCCTGATCTTGCCCCTGCTGCCCTGACATTTTTATACAATTTATCAGCGGTCGTAACTGTCAGTACTCTGCTGTCCTCCAACAGATATTTGTGCCTGTCCATGATTTCATCAATCTTTCTGCGGGAGATCAGTTCCGGATTAATATCATCTACATATTCATAGATCACGCGAAATCCTTCTTCCAAATATTGATCGATCCTCCTTACCGGCACTGTATCTGTCGAATACACGCATAAATATCTGTTCGGGATCTTCCTGCTCAATTCCATCAGACACCGTCTGAAATAATACAGATCCAATACATACACCGAATTATTGATCTTTGTGATCCGCCCCCTGGTTTCAAAATCAATGTCATAGTAAGAATTATACAAGACCAAAGTCTTGTCATCACCACAGTTTCTCAGAAGATGCTGGGGTCTCTGCATCATAATATTGTGATACCCAAAATGATTTTCAAAAATAATAATCCTGTCATAATCCCCTGCCAGGATTTTTCCCAATATCATCTTTCTGGCCGGGGCAACAGCCATTCCCAAACCGCGTTCCATCTTCTTCCATTTCACTGCAGCCATCTTTACCGTACCGGCTGCTCCAAGAGCTCGTACTTTATCTAACTTCGATCTAATGTCCATTCTTCTCTTTCCTTATCTCAAACAAAAATCTGACATTGCTGTTCCAGAAACGTTTGAGCCGTTTTGGTTCCTTTGTGATCCGATACAGCCACTCAAGATTACATTTGATAAAAAATGCCGGCGCCCTCTTTTTCAGGCCACTCAGCACATCAAAGCTTCCGCCCACTCCCATATACAGCCCCGGCCTTTCTGCCCGGTAAAATCGATGGATCAACAGCTCCTGCGCCGGGGTTCCCAACGCTACGAGCACAATATCAGGCTCCAGCTCTGTAATCTGCCTGAAAGCAGAATCTTTATCCTCAATATATCCATCCATGTATCCCACCAGTTCAATTCCCGGGTACTCTTTTCCGATCCTATTGACTAAAGCTTCCAATACTCTTCGTTCAGCTCCGAACAGATACAGCGACCGATGAGTTTTATCCGCGTATCGTAATAGCTCCCCACAGATTTCCACTCCCGGGATACGTTCCTTAAACCTGACGCCAAGCACCTCGCCGCCTTTGATGACACCGATACCGTCCGGAACGATCAGCGTATCCTCATCAAGGAGCGCTTCATTCATCTCGTCATGTTCCTTACCCATCATAAAGATTTCCGGATTTGCCGTTACTACAAAACTGCCCTTACCCGAATCGATCCGCCCGGTAAGTCCTTTGATCAGATCTTCCATACTGCCCCGGTAAATCTTATTGTAATACTTTTTCATCCTTCCAGTCATTTTTCTGCATCCTCAAACCCTTCTGTACTCTCTTTGACAAAGATAATCTTTACCGTCATAATGATGAGCTTAAGATCCAGCAAAAGTGAGTAATTCTGGATATACATCAGATCCAGCTTCAGCTTATCATATGCCGTAGTATTGTATTTCCCGTAAATCTGCGCATATCCTGTAAGCCCGCCCTTAACTTTAAGCCGGTAAGAAAACTCCGGTATATCACGGGTATACATTTCCACATGCTCCACGCGTTCCGGTCTGGGACCGACCACACTCATATCACCTTTCAGTATATCTATGAACTGCGGAAGTTCATCCAGACGGGTCTTTCTGATCACTTTCCCCACAGGAGTGATCCTCTCATCATCATCCGTCGCCGGGATCACTTCCCCCTCTTTTTCTGCATTTACGATCATACTCCTGAACTTGTGGATGTAAAATTCCCTGCCATTGATCGTACATCTCTTCTGCCTGAAAAATACAGGTCCACCGTCATACAGTTTGATCGCCACTGCTGTGACAAGCATAAAAGGAGACGTAATGACCAGCATTACAAGAGAAATGACAATATCCATAAACCGCTTAACAAGCTTCTGTTCAAAGCTCAGACCATTATTCCGAGATAATAGAAGCGGCGTATCGAACATATGGATATTCTCGGAACTCCGGATTATGATATCCGAGATCTTCGGTGTAATATATGAACGGATCCCATTCGCATAACAATATTTTACAAGCCGGTTACGGAGCGGTGAATGGATATCACAGAGAAATACTGCATCATAATTACACATCTCTTTCGTGATACTCTCCCACCCTTCCTCTACATTCATAGACTTTTTTATCAAATATCTATCCTTTCTGGAATTTACCTTGCGGAGAAGCATAGAAGGATCATACTCTTCGTATAAAAGTAAAATATGTCTCGCAGGGAACAGTTTTCTGAAAATCCTGTTTACCAGAAATGTCCATATAAAAATGACTACAATATCGATAGCAGTCAATTCGATCATGGGGATTATATTTACAAATCTTGCCGAAAGAAGGACTGTCTCAAGATAAATCGACACATTGGCTGCGATCAATGCAAGCGTCTGTGAAAGCATCAGGCTGCTGCTCTTGAGATAACCAATCTTCATGCCTCCAAGAATATATGAAAAAACCACAAAGAAAAGAGCGTAGAAAGCCCCCATTAGCAAAAAACCTTTATAATAAAATGGAAAAACGATCCAATCGTTATAATTTCTATCCCAGATACGGATGAAGAAAAACATCAGACACCCGAGAAGTAATATATTAAATGCGAAGCGTATCAGTCGTTTATACTGATCTAATCCGCCAGATTTCATCAATATCAAGCTCCTTTTTCTTCTGAAAAATACTATATCTGCTAAATTATATTATATATCATACTGTTTTTCAAGATATGCCCACATATAATATATCAAAATTGTTACAATTTTTTTACAAACATAAAAACTAGGCATAGATATATATCCATGCCCAGGCTATATTTATTATAAAATTATTATATCTTACTGTATCGCAGCAATAAACTCTTCCAATGTCTGATTTCCCAGCATGCGTACCCTTGGTAGCAGATAAGGATTGTCACCCGGAAAAGCTTTTGCATTTTCCGTGGTTACTGCGCAAAGGAGCCCTGCTTCCTCCAGCACAGCACATCCTTCCTCTGTATAATCTCCAAAAGGATAAGCAAAAGCGTCGCTGTTCCCGCATATATCAAAAGATTTCTGAAGGTCACTGAGTATCTCCTCTTTTGACATTGACGTATAAATACCCCCATGTCCGATGCTCCCTCCGCCCTGATGCATCTGATAAGAATGAGATTCAAATGTCAGATAGTCGCTGGCATATCCATACAGCATATCTCTGCTGTTCCAGTAACTGGCGATCACAAAAGACGTTGCCGGCGTCTGATACTGTTCGAGGATCGGGGTTCCGAGATACATATAATTGGGACCGTCATCAAAAGTAAGCACTATACTCTTTTCTGGAAGGAGAAGCCTGCCGTCAACATAATCCCTCACTTCCTGCCATGTAGGAAAATAATATCCGTTTTCCCGGAGATATCTCATCTCTTCCGCAAGAGCATCCGTAGAAATAAAATTGCTGTCAATATTCTCCGGCGGACTTGCCGGATCATATACATAATGATACATGCAGATTGGCAGCCCCTCAGTCTCGTATTCCGTATTAGGCAGTACTTTCACCGGACGGACTGCTTTGGCTTCTACATTATTGTTCCCCATAACTGTATAGATAATCTCCCGGTCACCCGCCCGGTCCAGCCCGCTGGTATCCACCTTGACCAGGGACGTAAGGTCTGTACCGTCTTCGTCTTCTGCGTTATAGCCGGGATCCGTGAAGGGGTCTCCCAGTCTGATCTCAACCGGCTCACTGCCTTTGAGGGTAATCACAGCCGAGGGCTCCATGACCGGATCCTTCTTATTTTGGCTCACTTGTCCGGCATCTTCTTTTTTAACGCTTTCGGGAGCATTTAGTGAAAGCTTCCATTCAACGCCTATAAACAGCATGACAAGCGCAAGGATAATCCCTGAAAAAACGGAACGGCGGATCAGGTCCCTTCTTATATAGTTTTTGTTTTTTGAATATTTTCTTCTTTTCATCTTTCCTGGCATACCGGAAAATTCTTATTCCGCATTCAATTTCTCAGCAAGGTTCTTTGCTGCTATCATGCAGTCTTCCATAGAACAGTATGTCCAGGCCCCATATCTCCCGATCGTATAAATATTATTTCCCGCTTCGCGCTCCTTAAATTCCTGTATCCGCTTTTCTGTCTCGGTATTAATATGCACGTATGCCGGATCCATAATGATCGTTGAATGCTCTTCCAGTTTTGTTTCATCATCGATGATCCCCAGTTTGTGGAGATTCTCTAAAGTCAGTTTCAACTGTGTTTCTACATCTGCATCTGTGATCACATCATTTTTTCCATAGCCGATCTCAATATACATACTCAGCTTATCTGCATCCAGGATATTGTCATAAAATCCGATCCGATAGAAGTTTATCTTTTTATCCGGGATATACATCCAATGTTCTTCTGTATATTTAGATTTCTTATTAAATCCGAGATTAAATACAAGTACTTTGTTGTAAGACAGCGCTTCCTGCAGGTTTTTAAATTCTTTCCCTTCAAAATAATCCAGGAAGTGATTCAACGGTGAAGTATTGATCAAATATCCATATGTGATCTTACTGCCGTCATCAAGTTCCGCTGTCTTATTCTCGTTATCGATCTTTACAACCTTATGCCCCAGCAGCACTTTCGAGTGATCCAGTGAATCATAGAGGATCTGGATAAAGGAGCCAGCCCCATCCTTAGGATACAGGAAGGTGTTATTGTAGGATGTACTGTCCTTATTAGCCTTCATATTATCAATGATCGCCGGAATGTCCGCATACGGGAAAAACCTTCCCATCGCATCCTTATCCAGCGTAGTCAGATCTACTGCATAAAGCTTCTCATTATACGGTCTGAGGAACTTTTCCACGATAGACTTCCCAAACTTCCCGTAAAGCATGTCCAGATAGCTGTCGTAATCTTCTTTTTCTTCCCTGTGGAATAAGTCATAAAGGCAGTCGATGAATTCCTGCTTCTCTAATTGATGGATATTTGTCTGGAACGGATAATCCACCAATGCATCTTTATAAATAATCTTTGTATTTTTATCTTTATATTTGATGTTCTCCGGACTTACGCTGTCTAAAAATTTTTTCTTGAATTCTTCTGTACTGAAATGGAAAAAATGTCCCGCATAATCCCACACATAATCCTTTTTCTTTATTGTACGGCAGTATCCTCCAACCTCATCTTCTTTCTCGATGATAAGATAATCCCCATCCGCATAGTTTGCAAATGTAAGACCGGAAATTCCTGCTCCAATGATTAAATACTTTACTTTCCTATCCATATTATTTACTCCTTTATGTGACCTGCTCATTCTATTATACTACTGCCTCGCACTATTTTAAAAGACCGCTGAATTTTTCAATGATCGCGTCCACTATCCTCTCACTGGCATGTCCGTCTCCATACGGATTGCTTGCATGGCTCATGGCACTGTATGCGTCTTTATCTGTCAACAGTTTCTTTGTCTCACGGTAAATCACTTCTTCGTCAGTTCCTGTCAGCTTCAGCGTTCCCGCCTCGATCCCCTCCGGCCTTTCTGTCGTATCCCGAAGCACAAGCACAGGCTTTCCAAGAGAGGGGGCCTCTTCCTGTATCCCACCGCTGTCTGTCATGATCAGATAACTCTTATTTTGGAAATTATGAAAATCAAAAACTTCTAACGGCTCGATCAAACGCACCCTGCCGCAATTTCCGAGGACCTCATTAGCGATCTCACGTACTTTAGGATTTAGATGGATCGGATAAACTACTTTTACATCCTCGAATTCATCTACGATCCTCTTGATCGCCCGGAAAATATGATACATGGGTTCACCCAGATTTTCTCTCCTGTGTGCTGTCAAAAGAATCATGCGGTCCTCCCCGACCCAGTCAAAGATCGGGTTTTGGTACGTATCATCCACTGTTGTTGCCATTGCATCGATCGCAGTATTCCCAGTAATATATATTTTGGATTCATCTTTTCCTTCTCTGATCAGATTTCCTGCGCTTACTTTTGTTGGTGCAAAATGCATATCCGCAAGACATCCCACCATCTGACGGTTCATCTCCTCAGGATACGGCGAATATTTATTCCAGGTACGCAACCCGGCTTCAACATGCCCGATGGCAATCTGGCTGTGGAAAGCCGCCAGCGCCCCTGCAAAAGTCGTTGTCGTATCACCATGTACAAGGACAATATCCGGTCTCTCTTTTTCAAGCACTTCCCCGATCTTTCCGAGGACCCGCTGTACAACTTCATTAAGTGTCTGTCCCTGCTTCATGATATCCAGATCATACTCCGGTGTAATCTTAAATGTCTCGAGCACCTGATCCAGCATCTGGCGATGCTGTGCAGTCACACAGGTAATCTCCTCAATTTCATCGCGCGATTGTAATTCTTTGACTACCGGTGCCATTTTGATTGCTTCCGGTCTGGTCCCAAAAACAGTCATGACCTTTATTTTTCTCATCTGTTCACCTCATCACAGCTGGTTTAATATAAAACCTGTTCTTTTATAAATCTATCAAATTCCGCTGCCACATTTACGGCATTATATTTTGCCCTAGCCTCTTCATTTACAGTTATATGATATCCCTTATATACGATCAGATACAAATAGTTCTTTATCTCATCAACTGTATATGATACTGTCACTCCATTTACTTCCCGGACAATATCGGCTCCCGCACCATCGAACATTGTAACTGCAAAAATAGGACGCCCCGCCCCTATATAATCTGCAAGTTTCGCGGCAAAAAATATATTATCACTCAATATGCTGCTTAAATTTGCATCAATATGGATCAACCAGTCGCTGCTTTTCATGACCGCCAGGCTCGTCTTATAATCCACGGGCTTTTTAATGTGGATAACGTCCAGCAGTTCATTATCAATTAGATATACCTTCTCTTTTGCAGACATATTTCCGTAAAAAGAAATGTCCAAACGGTCAGCCAGGTCCGGCTGCTCTTTTTTCAACTCTAAAACAGCATTAAGCAGCAGATGGGGTGAACGGATGTCATCAAGATGTCCGATATACACCATCCGTATCTTCCCCGTATCTTCTGTTCCGATTTCTTTATCATACAAAGAAGCATCGAAACTGTGCGGCAGGACCAGCGCCTTGTCTTTTACTGTTTTATCATAATTTCCCAGCATATACTGTTTCTGATAAGGATTGTTCATGATCATATGATCACAGTGCGTAATGATATCCCTCTCAAGCTGCTGTTCCCGGCGAAATGGAAGCTGCTCATTTCTGGTCCTTCTTTTCCAGAGCATATTTTTCAGGATCCGTTTAGGGGAGACAGCTCCTTTAAGCCCGATCTGACCGCTTTTCAGAGAATATGGAGACACCTTTTTCATACCGTTCAACACAAACGGATTATTTGCAATCGGGTCTCCAAAAGAAGCGATCCATTTGATCTCCGGCTTAATCTCCTTTATTTTTAATCCGATTTCATGGCTTTCCGGAGGCATTGACCTGGTCATAACGATCTCATAGCTGTCTTTGTGGGCAGAAAAATATTCTATGACCTTTTCTTTCCATAACTCCAGAGAATCTCCCGGGATTGCGATCTTATGCACATGTTCTGACTCTGGGAGCATCTCATTTTTCCCGTAGGACCAGGAGTCATTCCCCTCCTGCATGCATACATCATACTGCATAGAAGAATTCCTTAGCAGTTTATATGTTACCAGACCTTCCGATGAATTGATCGGAGGATAAAACCAGCTGACGACCAGTATTCTTTTCATGAATTGATTCTTCCTTTCAAGCGTCTGGCGCCTGCCATTACTTTGTTCCATTTTGCGCCATTCAGTCTTACAAATTTAAAATGTGTTTTTCGGTTATACCGCACATAAGCCATACAGTTGAGCCGCTCATATAAGCCCGGATTTACGTGAAGCAGATAGCGGTCAAAATTTATTATCTCGCTGTATGCCCTCTGATGATCATTATCATATTCACAATAAATAGAATAATGTGTGTTCAGAGTATAAGTCAGTATGATCTCGATATATTCTTTCTTATTTGGAGATAACTGCCCGCTTATTTTCGTATAATATTCGATCAGCCATTTGATCATCTTTTTATGATGTTCCTGATTTCGGACAAAGTTCTCCATATTCATGCTCTGCTCTTTTCGCCCTATAAAATACCGGTAAATATCCAAATGATAATATGTGAAATTATTTACCCGGGTAATGGGAACAACATTGTACTGCATGTCAACGTAAAAAGTTTTCTCCAGAAGTTTCAAGCCGGACTTTCTGAGGATCTCGGTCTTATAGGTGGAAGTTGCCATAACAAAATATTCACCTTCAAGAAGAGCCAGATCAAATTTGTCAAGATCATACACTTGTCCATCCCGAAGATTTTTGTACTGAAAATACTCCGATTGGCTGTTATATGTGTGTTCCTTACGATAATCACAGACTACCAGGTCCGCATCCTCATTTCTTAAGCGGGCAGTAAATTCAGCAAACTCCAATGTATTAAACCAATCATCACTGTCTAATACACGGAAATATTTACCTGTCGCCGCCGCGATCCCTGCATTAATAGTTGAACCGTGCCCTCCGTTTTCCTTATCGATCAAAATAATCGTATCAGGATACCGTTCGACATACTCACGGACAATTTCTGCGGAGTGGTCCTTACTGCCATCGCTTACAACAATGATTTCTATGTCATCCAAAACTTCCGGGACCAACAGGGAGTCAAGGCATCGCTTAATATATTTTTCTGTATTGTATACTGGAATCAGTATTGTTAAACTCTTCATAAAAATACCTCGGATATTCCATCCTCTAATTTATTTGTCGCTCAGATTTATAAGTTCGCTGATCACCGCGTCATACGCGCTGTTATCAAACTGGATTTCTCTGTTGGTGAGACCTGGTGCAACAGGGACCGATTTTTTCAGTTCCTCGATCGATGTGAATAAATCCTGTTCCTTCTCAAATTTCTCATAGAGATCCCTCATTTTGTTATAATAATGCCGATGCTGGCTATATAAAAGGGCGAGCGTCCGCCGGCCGCCCTTCAGACCGAGCAGCGCCCCATGGTAGCGCATACTGATGATCAAATTGCACCTGCATATTTCACTGTAAGCCTGACAGAAATCATACGGCATGTCCGATACAGAAAAAATTTCATTCCCATATTCCCTGCAGAGCTCATCATAAAACACCTGATCATTTTTACGATAATCATAAAACGGTATAAACCTGACCTCTGTATTACTCATATCATATTTATCTAAAATATGGTCAAGCAATTCATAAAGAGGCTTTTTTAATTCTTCATAGCAGATCCAGATAATTCCTATGCGATATTTACCTTCTGTTTCCTCCGGGTATATTTTACTCTTATAAGTCAGTACGATATCGTTGATCAGGCTGACCTGCTTTCCGGCTGTATCTTCTAATACAGCCGCACTGTATTTATCCCTGACAGAGAAAAAAGCGCTGCCGCTGATAATCCTTTGCAGTTTTCCGATATATCCGTCATCGGTAAGGCGGTCATTTGTACTCAGCCCAACTGAATATACCTTTTTCCCTCTGCTTATAAACGAAGATGCAAGTTCAATAAAAATCTTTCCAAGATCATACTGATAACTGTCATTTAATGAATACTTTGTATCATCAATGACCGCGCCGCCGCCGAAGATAACACAGTCAAAAATATTGGATAAAAAATTAAAATCAAACTTATTTTTCGGATAGTGGATTATATTCATCCCGGGGTAAAGGAACACATCCAGGTCGGCATTATCGCACATCAAAACATAGATATTATTTCTCACTGGAGAAAGATCCTCATATAACTTTTGAAGCATTAATTCATCCCCCAGATTTACTGCTCCATAGAATCCCGCCAGCAAATACTTTGTACCGCCGCCACTCGGCAGCATGAAATATTCCAGATTCACATAATCGTCAATCCGTTTCCATTTTTCTTCTAATATGGAAATGCTGGAAAGCAGCCTGCCTTCCAGTTTTTCCTGTCTTTCTCCCAAAGCCTTTATCTGCTGATCAAGCATTCCGACGCATGAAGAGATCCTGCTGAGCTCTTCTGCAAGCTCAGCATTCTGGCTCTGAAGTGCGGTTTGTTTACTGTTTATATCTATAAGCACACGATTGATATAACGTATTTTATTTCCTAATGCTTTCAATCGTTTAAGCATTAAATCCCCCCGTTTCGTTTTTGTATGATTTTCTTAACCATCCCATAGGGAAGAATACACTTTGCTGCCTTTTTCACCCGCTGCTTCATAGATACGCTGCCATTGCTCCCCAGCATAAGGATAGGATCATCCTTGATCGACTCATATACACCCGGAATAATGATCGGCTTGTTACCCCTGTGGTACTTATATTTTCTGAGAATCAGCTGGCAATTTCCCTGCTTCCTCTCAATATAAGCTATCGCCTTTTTATAAACCTCCGGATAGTTTCTCAGATGTTCAAGGAAACCGTCGATCTCCGGCCATGCGAGAGCAACATCATACATAAATATCTGCGAATCCACCATCTGTGTTATCAGGTGTTCATACACATACTTCTTTTTCCGCAGCGGGAACTCCGTATCATTCTCAAGCGTTGCAATTATATTAAATATAATTTCCGCGTGATCCTTGTATTTCTTTTTCCAAGCCTCCCGCGATACAGTCTGTCCGGCTCTTCCTATTAAATACCTGTAAATATCAAGA
Source organism: Candidatus Mediterraneibacter surreyensis (assembly GCA_019118885.1). GTDB lineage: Bacteria > Bacillota > Clostridia > Lachnospirales > Lachnospiraceae > Mediterraneibacter > Mediterraneibacter surreyensis. The sequence goes on from DWYB01000029.1 coordinate 56,380, forward strand.
TCGTAATATTTAATGGTATCCACATATTTCAGGCTGAACGCATTGAACTCCATATCTACATACGGCTTTTTCTCTGTTATCCTGAAATCCGCTTTTTTCAATACTTCTGTCTTTATATTCGCAGTCGTCAGCATAGGACCATAAGTCTTAAAGCCGTACCCTTTATACACTAAAGTATCAAATTTATATAGCATGCCTTCTCTCATCATGTCATAATCTATGATATTTTCAAGAAGACTTTTTTCTATATATTCATACGATCCCTTCGTCAGTACAATATCCGCATCCTCTGTTTCCAGTTTATCAACCAGGCATGCCAGGTTTTCTCCATCTACCCAGTCATCTCCGTCGACCAGACGAAAATATTTCCCTTTTGCAGCTTTGATACCTTCATTGATCGTAGAACCATGACCGCCATTCTTTTTATCGATCACTTTAATGATCCCACAGGACTTCTCTGCTAAACTGTGAGCGATCTGCGAAGTATTGTCTTTTGATCCGTCATTTACAATAATGATCTCAGTCTTATGACAGTTCCTGTGATTCATTAATGACACTGCACACTTTTCTATATACTGCTGCACATTATAAGCAGGTACTACGATTGATAAGACCGGGTGTTCGTCTGCTTCTGCTTTGAATGGGAACAGTTCACCGTCAGACTCCTTCAGCTTCTCTTCTATAAGCTTGATCTCCTTCTTCACAGTATTATCTATGCAGAAGTTCTCTCTCGTAAACTTAGACAGCTCTCTGCTTATAGTCAGGAATTCGTCAGGGTTTCTATACAGTCTTTCGATTATGTCGGCAAGTTCTACCGGATCTTCCGGATCGGCAAGCGTATGGAACCTTTCCTGCTGCATAAAATATGGATTCGATGTAACGCTTGAACCGACAACAACCAGTCCTGATGACGCACCTTCCCCCATTGCCACTGCATGAGCATCATGCCTCGATGGTATCAAAAGGATCCCTGCTTTTTCATGCACATCTGAGATCAGGCTGTTCGGGATAAATCTGCGGTGAAAATGAATATTCTTGAACCGCCGGATAGGAGCAGTCAAAACGTCATAGTACTCTCCGTCACCGTATATCTCAAATTCAAGCTGATTGAAAAACTCTCTCTCAGACAATTCCAAAATAGCCATCACGATCTGGTCGATCGAATGCTGGCATATATTGTCAAATTTTCTTATAACAAGGATCTTCTTCCTCTGTTCTGCATTTTTTGCCTTATACGGAAATTGCTTTTCACTGATGATATTATTTATGACTCTGCTGTGCTTAAACTGTATCCCCTGCTGTGCTTCTGAAAATTCTTTCAGCCAGTCTGAGACAAAGACCCATTCCACATTATCTTTCTGAGCATACTTACGTACATAAAAATCTTTTAACTCAAATGTCTCGCTGTATGTGTAGTCAGGGATTTCCTTTGTAAAATACGGTCTGGTCACATTAACCAGGTATCGATATACTGTCTCCGGTCCATGGCAGATAAAGATCATTCTATCTGACGGGTAAGTATAACCGTCATAAATACTCAGCAGATTCTCATCCACAAAGTGCGTAACTGTCACCTTATAACGTCTGGTGCTCAGCAAACGTTTTAAAGACTCAAAAGTCCCTTTATAAACTGAAACCCCATCTATTGTATACAATGTTTCAAACCAGTTATAGGATGACACAGAAACAACCTGCAGTTTTACTCCCGCCGCTTTATACTCCCTGTTCCTGGAATGCGCGAAAGCACAAAGATATAAGTTTGAACTGGAGGGATAACTAGGGGTAACGACCAAAACATTATTAGAAGAATCGCAATTTTCAACCAAATCTTCGTATTCCTCTAACTGTTCGAAGGACAATTCCTTCACCTGCATTTCAGATTCAGCCGAGACGACCAGTTTAACCTGGATCTCCATTGGTGTCTTTATTTCCATAACAGAAACCGAATTAACCGGGATGTCATATTGTTCATTAATCAGCAGATATCCGCCGGCATTTTTCGTATCAGCTTTGAAAATAATTTTGCAGTATTTTGCATTTTCATTTGTCAAACGAACACTTTTCACTGCTCCTATTTCCATTTTTTCCGGTCTGCTATTCACAATAGCCGGCTCCGTAATATTAAAACAGCTTAAATCCAAACTTACTTTTTCCATTATTTCCTCCATGATATAAAAAACTGATGAACTCATTTCATCTGACTCTCATAGTACGCTTTACAAACCTGCTCGGTCTCGCCTACCATCATAACCTTTCCGTGTTCGAGCCATACAACTCTGTCACAGAGGCTTTGTATGGACTTCATTGAGTGAGACACATACAATACCGTTGTTCCTCCTGAAATCAGGCTGCGCATTTTATTTTCACTTTTCTGCTGAAAATTCAGATCGCCCACGGAAAGTATCTCGTCTACAATCAGTATTTCCGGTTCTACAATCGTTGCAATTGAGAATGCAAGCCTGGCTGTCATACCCGAAGAAAAATTTCTGACCGGGACATCCAAAAAATCCTGGAGCTCAGAAAAATCCACGATTTCCTGAAATTTACTGTCCAGAAAATCTTTTGAGTATCCCATTACCGCTCCATTCAGATATATATTTTCACGTGCATTAAGATCCAGGTCAAAACCTGCTCCGAGTTCGATCATCGGGCAGATATTTCCGCCAACCAAAACCCTTCCTTTCGTTGGTCGCATAACGCCGGCAACAACTTTCAGCAGAGTTGATTTCCCTGCTCCGTTTGATCCGACAAATCCAAGTACTTCTCCTTTTTTAACTGTAAAACTAACATCCTGAAGAGCCCAAAATTCATTCTGCTTTTTTCTTTCCCGATGTGCCTGCCGCGCTTTCCTGCTGAACAAATCCACTGCCATTTGTTTTAAAGAATTGTTTTTTTCAATTCCCAGATTAAACCGCATAGACACATTTTGAACTTCTATCATAATTTCCTCCCGAATCATTACATGTAATAAATAAATTTATCCTGATTTTTCTTAAAAATCACTACACCGATTATAAGCACAACCACAGCTGACACACCGCATATAACAAAACTTTTAAGCGATGGAATTTGATTATATAAAATAATAGTTCTCGCAAAAGTAATATAGTGATAAAGCGGATTTAACTTGAGTATTCTCTGTATCCACGAATCCAAAATATTAATGTCGTACATAATAGGCGTAAAATAGGTCAAAATTGTAAGCACTATACCGTAAATATAAAACATATCACGCAAAAATACTGATATTGTTGATAAAACAAGCCCTGCACCGATTGTGAATAACAATAAACACAGGAAAGAAAATGGCAAAAGAAGATGAAGCACTGTTATGTGGCACTTAGTCTCTCCGCTTCCTGATAACAGGATAACCCCATACAATGGGATTAATGTCAATAAGAAATTAATTCCCACAAAAAGGCACTTTGATAATGGGAAAATATATTTGGGAATATAAATTTTATTCAAAAGAGAAAAATTACCGACAACCGAACTCATTGCAAGGTTTGAGGCTTCACTATAATAATTAAAAAATGTAAGCCCGGTCATCAGGTAGACCAGGTAGTTGACCCCAGGTACAGAAAACTTAAATACATTTGAAAATACCGCTGCCATCACAGCCATCATCAATACGGGATATAAAAGACTCCATACAACGCCAAGAACAGACCGCTTATACTTCACCTTAAAATCTCTGCCTACAAGTTGTTTTAACAGAAAGGAATATTTTTTAAAATTGTCCAGTATGTTTTTAATATACATTAACTCCACCTTTTCTTTCTACGTTTCTAAAATTCATAATATATTAATCGGGGTTGCTGTTATTCTTGAAAACAAAGTATCTTTGTCCAAAATAATTCAAACCAGTAAAAAGACACATTCCCAATACCATGGCAATATTTGTCTGCAGCACTTTCGGTACTGCTTTAATCAACGAAAATACCACAGGTTTCGCAAATCCATACGCAATCAGATAACACGCTGCTATATTAACCACAAATTTTATTGAACTTCCAGCCATATCCCCGGAATATTTAAAGGTAAAATATTTGTTTAAAAAAAAACTCATAATGCTGGTCAGCAAATAATTTGCTGCTGTTGATATCCAATAAGAACACCCTGCCAGATTGTACAGGCCGAACATAATCACCATGCCTGTTAAAGTATTTATAACGCCTACGAAAATGAACTTGCCTAATTTAATATCAATAATCTTTCTTATTCTCATTTGTCATCTTTACTTTCTAAATCATCACCTGTTCTCTCACTGATTATATAACGGGGCCGCTGTTTTGTTTCCAAATATATCTTCCCGATATATTCCCCGATTACACCAAGACAGACTAACTGGATTCCTCCGATAAAAGCTGCAATAGCACAGGTACTTGCCCATCCTTGAACAGTTCTCCCAAAAAAATATCCTGTTACTATCCATATCAAAAGAATAAAACTGAAGAAAGATACCGTAAATCCCAGACCTGTTATACATCGGATAGGCTTTACGCTCAAACTCGTTATCCCATCTATCGCTAGGGAAAGCATTTTGGACAGAGGATAATGACTCTCCCCTGCAATTCTTTCATGCCTTTCGTAAAAAACTGCCGTTGAGCGGAACCCAACTAAAGGGAACATTCCCCGCAGGAAAATATTTACTTCTCTATAATTTTCAAACTCGCGTAGCACCCGTGATGAAACAAGTCGGTAATCTGCATGATTAAAAACCGTCTCCACTCCCATATATCTCATTAATTTGTAAAAGGTTTCAGCGGTAAATCGCTTAAAAAAAGTATCTGTATCTCGTTTATTACGTACTCCGTATACTATTTCACTTCCTTTTAGATATTCTTCAACCATTTGATCCATCGCATTAATATCATCCTGCCCGTCACAATCAATAGAAATAGTTATATCGCACTTGGCTTTTGCCTCCATGAGACCTGCTAGAACCGCGTTTTGATGACCACGGTTTCTACTCTGCTGTATTCCGATAAAGCACTTATTTTCTAACGACAATTTTAAAATAATATCCCATGTACTATCTTTGCTCCCATCATCAACAAAAAGGATCTTGCTGTCCGGCGATATCTTATTTTTACATATCAGATATTCCAGTTTGTCTTTAAATATTCCTGATGTCATTGGCAATACTTCTTCTTCATTATAACAAGGGATTACTATATATAAAATCGGTATGCATTTTGTCATCAGCATTTTTCACTTTCTTTATAATTATTCTTTTCCACATAATTCTAAGCTACATTCAACGTGTATTATAGTACACATTTTTCCATTTATCAACAGCAATCACTTTTTTCTTCTTGTTACAACACAATATAGCCCCCACCCCACAAAGCTGACTATCGATATTATAATTCCTTCCTTCAAAAACGGGACTTCATATTTAAATTCAATTCTATTTTCTCCTTGATAAATCTGAACAGCCATCATTCCGTTAATATCTAAAATTTCCGTCGGTTCCCCATTCACTTCTGCTGTCCATCCATCATCCGCTGGTACACTGAAAAAGGCGTATTTATCTCTGTCTACACTCATAGTCAAAGAAAATCCCTTTCCTGATCTGTTGAAATTTTCTCCTTTTTCCTGCAGATGCCTTTGAATATCCTCCACTTTATTTTCCGATGAAATCTCTCCATCTTCTACCGGATCATATTCTCTTAAAACTCTTGAGACTACTGATTCCATGTCCTCTTCGATGACAAGCGCTTTAATCATTGCAAGAGCTCTCAATTCAGGATCCAACTCAAGGAAATCACTTTTCAATATATATATATCTTGTGTAAATCCAATCGGAAGCACATTTTCATTTTCGTATATGTATATATCCCCGTCATCCGATCCCACAACTGAAGCCAGAGTTCCCCCCTCCTGTTTTTCTTTATAGATTTTATATTTCCCGCCTAATAACTCAACAGTGCCATCAGGACCTTCAATGTTGATGATTGTTCTTTCCAGCCCAAGCGACTCATAAAACTCAAATATGCCTCTTCCGACCGTGCTGCACCAACCACCGATCCCGGCCAATGGAACTGTCATTGTAACCAGATTCTCATCATTATCAAATCTATATTGTTCATCAAGAGAATCTACATTTTCAACGCGTTTAATCTCCGCATAATACTGCTGCGAGGACATTCCTGATGCTTTCCTATATAAAATACAATTCAATGCAGTTGTGCCCACACAAAAAAGTGCGATTCCCACATATGCAGCTCTTCTATACCAAGTATTATCCTTTATCTTTTCAACTATCAGATATGTCAAGACCAAACCGGCTGCTGCTATAAATGTAAGCATCCAAAACACATACTTGCGGAACACTAGTTCAGTACCTGTTATTTTTCCTGCTGACACAACTATCACAGTAAGGATTACGATTGCAACTGCTGAAATTTCTATTCCTCGTTTTACTTTATATAACCTTCTGTTTTCCAAAACTTTAGTTGATGCCAATGCCATTAACAACAATGGCATGTAATACCAGCGCTGATATACAGTTTCATTAAACAAATAAAAAACACTTCCCAAGACAGGCACCACGGAAAAAATGGCACATATCATAAGCATTTTTGACATCCAGTGGCGTGGTTTTGTAAGAATAAAAGCAAGAGCTAGAGCAATCCCAACCATAGGAAGGTATGCAGCGCACGAAGACCATTCTCCCCAATATAGGCATGAAGAGTAACTCATATTTTCTCCAGGGAAAAAGAACGCTCTCAGGATCTGCAGATATTTTGTTCCGTTAAAGACCAGGGCTCCAATGCCGGAAATTTTCTCTTCAACACGCGGATTAGATAGCACAAACATTACCGAAGGAAGTAATAATGCAGCAGACATCAAAGTACCAAGTGCACCTTCTGCCAAACACTGAACACTGTCTTTCAAACGCGATTTACTTTTAAAGAAAAATCTTACCAGAAAATAAATCACTACAAAAACGACTTCCCCCACGAAAAAGAAATAGTTAAGCAACGCATTCAAAAAAACTGCAATCGCAAACACTGCCTTTTTCTTCTCTACGAGCATTTTTTCAATTCCCCACAGCATTAGAGGAAACAAAGCCACAACATCATGGAAATGGTAGAACAACAGATTTGCCGCTTGAAATCCAGAAAACGAATACAGCACCGATCCAAGGACTGCATATTTTTTATTTTTGATAAACATCTGAATATATGCACATGATGTTGCTCCTGCCACAGCATACTTCAAAACAAAAAACCAGCCTGCAAGATATGGAAAAGTCTTTGCTGGAAACAGTAGCGTAATCCAGAAAAAAGGGCTTCCCAAATTATAAAAACTGAAAGCCCCAATAAAATTTGATCCTAGATCAATATTCCAATTCCAAAAAACTTCTCCTGATTTCACAGCCTGATTTGCTAATATATTAAACGGGATCTGTTGATTGTTAAAATCTGCAAAAAGAGTAAATATCCCCTTTTCTTTTAATATAAAATACGCAAAAGTACATACTCCCAATAACAAATTAAATCCTAATGCATATAAAACAAATTTGTTTTTTTCTTTTACCATATTTTTTCTCACTTTTCCTTTAGATTATTCCTTTAAAGGCTAGCAAATACAGAGGACACCAGTCCTCTGTAATCACTAGCTTTTAGATGGGTCACATTTCTAATAACCTATTCATTATTTCAATAATATTATATCCATACTTCTCTGCTGTAGCCCAGCCTTTTCCCATGGGATTTTCCTTCTGTCCAAGATATTCAACATAAGGAGCACAGCCTTTGGGGGAAATCAGATCAAATCTAGGGTCAACACATTCTGTCTTTAGCGTTTCTTTTGTAATCGTCGAAGATGCATAAGCTTTCATATGCTGAACTTGCGCACGTACCCCCATACGAACACCATTGCCACCATATATTGAAAAATCTGCTCCAGATGCACCTCCATCCGTTGCACCCAGTCCTGCAAAATTAAACTGTTCTATCTTTACTTGTCCGCCAAATTTTAAATACCCTGTTTCAAGCAAAGTCTGCGAAAATACAACTTCAGCTTTTATCCCCTCTTTACCTGCTTCTTCAACAAAAATCCTGCAGAAAGTTTCCAAATCGGGAGCACCTCCTTTTTTGAGTGCTTCCGCCGGATATTTTATCGGAGAGTTCTCATTATAAAAACGGACCATTTTCTCAACAGTTGTTGATGTCTTTCCTTGTATTAAATGCATTGATTCCTGCCTGATCCCATCTGGTCCGTAATAATAATCACCATGCCAACCATTCACCAGCATAGCTCCAGAACTCATATCAAAGTAGTAATACTTCCCATCTACTTCTTGTTCTCCATATCTCATTGCTCCATCCGGTCCATAATACACCCTTTTTCCAGGAAGATTGCACCAACCTATTGCCATCGCACCAGTCTGTGTATCAAAATAGTACCACTTACCATCAATAAGCTTCTGATCATACCACATCGCCCCATCTGGTCCATAATACACCCTTTTCCCCGGAAGGTCATACCAGCCGGTTATCATTGCTCCACTCTGACTGTCAAAGCAGTAAAACTTCCCGTCTATTTTCTGCTGTCCATATCTCATTGCTCCGTCAGAGCCATAATATACCCTCTTACCCGGAAGGTCATACCAGCCGGTTATCATTGCTCCGCTCTGACTGTCAAAACAGTAAAACTTCCCGTTTATTTTCTGCTGTCCATATCTCATCGCTCCATCCGGTCCATAATACACCCTTTTACCCGGAAGATTACACCAACCTATTGCCATCGCACCGGTCTGTATATCAAAGTAGTACCATTTCCCATCTATCAGTTTCTGGTCATACCACATTGCTCCATCCGGTCCATAATATACTTTCTTTTCCGGAAGGTCATGCCAACCAATTATCATCGCTCCACTTTGACTGTCAAAACAGTAAAATTTTCCATCTATTTTTTGCTGTCCATATCTCATTGCTCCATCAGAGCCATAATACACTCTTTTTCCTGGAAGGTCATACCAGCCTGTCACCATAGCTCCTGTCTGTGTATCAAAATAATACCATTTCCCGTCTATAAGCTTCTGATCATACCACATTGCTCCATCCGGTCCGTAATATACCTTTTTGCCCGGAAGATCGTACCAACCAGTTATCATTTCACCACTTTGTGTGTCAAAGCAATAGAATTTCCCGTTTATTTTCTGCTGTCCATATCTCATTGCTCCATCCGGTCCGTAATATACTCTTTTATCTGGAAGATCGTACCATCCCGTCACCATATACCCAGTACCATATTCAAAATAATACCATTTCCCGTCTATAAATTCCTGTCCTTCCGCAACTCCTCCATTTTCTGTATAGTATTTTTTCCCTATATCATCTGTAATCCACCCTGTCGTGACAGCGCCTGTACTTGTATCAAAATAATAGATTATTCCATCTATCGTCTGCTTCCCATATAACATTGCTCCATCTGGTCCATAATAAACTGTTTTTCCCGGAAGCTTACACCAGCCTGTTGCCATAGCCCCAGACTGAATATCGAAATAATACCAGTTTCCATCTATCTTCTGCTGATTATACCACATTGCTCCATCTGGTCCATAGTACACTCTTTTTCCCGGGAGATCATACCACCCCGTCACCATATATCCGGTTCCATATTCGAAATAGTACCACTTCCCATCTATGTACTTCTGATCTTCCGCATAATTACCGGTGGAAAAGTAATACCGTGTTCTCCCATTTATCACTGTCCAACCAAAATAAACAGCTCCTGAACTTGTATCGAAATAATACTTTTTCCCATCTATCTCCTGCTCTCCATAAACCATCGTACCGTCAGATGCATAATAGACCCGTTTACCAGGAAGATCATACCAGCCGGTTATCATCGCTCCGGTCTGTGAATCAAAACAATAATACTTTCCATCGATTTTCTGCTGCCCGTACCGCATTGCGCCATCAGGGCCATAATAAACTCTCTTTTCAGGGAAATCGTACCATCCTCTCACCATATAACCTGTTGTCCAGTCAAAGAAATAATACTTGCCACTGATTTGCTTCTGCCCGTAGACCTTTTGACTATTTTCATAATAGCAAGTATTCCCATAGCTGTCTGTTTCCCAGCGTCCTTTACTCAGCCCTAAATATTTAGCAATTCCGGTAGCATCCGCAACTCCCAGTTGCTTCAATCCCGCTTCAGTTGTCAAAAATCTGTTTGCATCCCCGCTGTTTGAAATAAATGCATGTTCTACAATAATCCCCGGTATACCCTGCTCTTTACAGTAAATCTGTACACCAAAATAATCAGAGATCGAACCATCTGGATAACGCTCATTAATAGTTGTATCCTTGCTGTAAATCCCTCTATCTGTCAGCCCCAATTTAACCAATTCATCCAAGATTGCCTGCCCCAGTGTATGTCCTGCCGTTCCCACCGAATATTTCCAGCTGTAATTCGGGACGATCACTTCCGCTCCATTCGCACTGGAGGAGACTGATGAATTCAAATGAAAGCTTACAAAAATCTGCGCTCCGGCAGCCGCAGCTGCCTGCACTCTTTTCTCTATACAGCCCACGCCCCAAATGCCATATGGGCATTCCGGGCCTGTCCTTGTCATATATACGGAAACTCCCGCATACTGCTCCAGCTCTTCTTTGCAATAATTCGCAATTTTCAATGTAAGTTCTTCTTCTGCCAGCCCATTGCCTCTTGCTCCTGCATCCCACGCATCATGCCCCGGATCCAGTGCGACCACGATATCACCGGAACGGGCAGAGCGTGTTTTTGAAGACGCGTCTGCGCTAAATGTACTGATCCCATTTTCAGATGCATTCTGAGCGCTTACCGCATTCAGCGCATCTGCAATACTGTCCTGTGCCTGTGTTACGCCATTTTCATCGATCGTGACCACAGATGCATCCACCTGCCGCTGTCCAGATTCTTCCACTGCACCGTCTTCTACCGGCTGGAGTTCCTCGATCCCATCGTATTTCTTATTGACTCCAAACTCAGCTTCCACGCCTGCATCTTTCAGTACAATACTCTCATTCTCTCCATCATAAAAATTCAGGCTGACTGCATGATATGTACCAGTATAGGAATCTCCGGTGTATTCCTTCTCAAATAAATATAAATGGTCTGTCTGCTGTGTAAGTCCCCACTCTTCCTGAACACCTGTCTCATTTTCGACCGTAAGAGTGACAGATTCAGCCTCGGTAATTTCCCGGTCAAAAGAAAAAACGATCCTCTGTGTCCCCGGTGTCTCCAGGTAAGGACTCTCGATATAGACAAAATTGATTTCCGCTCTCTCAGCTGCTTCCTGCTCTTCCACTGTCGCTTCAGCAGCACTGTCCGCATCTGATGAGGGAATGATATCATTTGCATTATCAGAAACATCTGTTTCTTCATTAACTATTTCCTCTGCTCCATCTGAGGACTCTTCTTTATTTATCTGCTCAGTTTCTGCCGCATCATCTTGTATTTCTTCGTTCTCTGCCGGCTGCTGTTCCTCATCTTTTACATCTGTGTTTCCCTCAGATCCGGACTGCTCCTGTCCTGATCCCTGCGCATACCCTGCGGCATTGTCATCTCCATACACTGCCTGTGCCGGTATACTTCCTGCAACCATGCAGGCAAACAAAATCCCCGCAATAAACCTCGAGATTTTCTTTTGCATTTTCCCTGTTCCTCCTGTTGTCATTTTATCTGATCAATCTTTCTGTTTATGATTTAAAAAGTAACTTTTCCGCTGTATCCGTCAAAATCAGCTCCATGGGAAGTGACGAATGCCTGTCCCTCTTCTGTCAAACGTATCCCCTCGCATCCGTACGCTTCAAGATATGTATTTATAATACATCCTACAATTTCTGTTTCCCCGGTTGTCCCCATGCTCCGGACACGGTCGCCGACAGCAGAATTAAAATCCAGATCCATTTTCTTCTCTGCCTCATTTACCGTCAGGCTCAAAAGTTCACAGTCATCTGTCAGTATCCCACTGCCTTTCAGCGCATTCCAAATATCATATTCATCATGGACTTCCACACTTTTGCTCACTATCTCAGCAGTCTGGTCATCAACATAATACACTGACACTTGCCTTAGAGTATCCGCTGGTTCATCCATCGCCTGATCTTCCGGATCTGCCTGAACATTCTGCTGCTCATTCTGATCTTTCACTTCTTCATCTTCCGGTTTTTGAACCTCTTCTTTTCTCTGTCCATCTTCCTTTTCCTTATCTGCCTCTCCGCTGCATCCCGTAAGCAGGAAAACAGTCAGACATATAATCATGACTGTACTGATAAAAAAGCGCCAAAATTTCTTCATATTATCCGCTCCTTACATTTCAATTTATACTTGCCTGATCATAACAGATTAATAATAACAAGCTATCACTTTCATTTCAATGGAAAAATTTACTCCTTTACAAGAGAATCTTTAAGAATATGCTGTTTTCTCCCGATTACCTTTTTCTTCTCATTTACACCAGATTACTGTGAAAACCTGATCTCAACATCAAATACATCAGAAGATAATTCCTTTATATTTCCCCCTGGACAATATGTCCAAAATTCAATTCATCCTAGAAAATATCATACACATATTCTGGACTCTCCAAATACAGTGCCGTTTCTTTGTCTTGAATTTTTCAAAAGACTCTGAATTATAAAATATATTCATAGCTTCACCATATTCCACATTCTGGTCTGTTGCAAACATACCAACAATACTTGTATTAAATATTCAATCAACTGACTTCGAACTTCCTGCCTTTCTCTGCTAAAAATGCTTCAGCGTCTTAAGTTGCTCTTTCAGAACCTTTGTTCCTGCTGCCATTCGGATCAGATACGGAAGGCTTTTGATCTCAGACTCTTCTTCTCCAATATATGATTCCTTTTTCTGGACTGCCATTGCAATGCGCTCTTTCTGCATATCCCGAGTTATATGTCCAATATGCTGATCTTCAGAATCCCCCTGAAGATACAGCGTGATCGAGTTTTATGTATGACAGACTCTTTCTGGAAAGCACCTTCACAACTACATAGATTATCCATTATATGTCTGCCACATTCAAAGGGCAGAAACGACTTTTCCATCATTTCCGCCCTCATCCGCACTTTAGCCTAATTTAATTGTTCACCTTCTGTAAGGTTCCTTCCCTCTTCCACCACATTTGTCAGGTGGATGATCTCATCCACTACCGTCTCATCCGGATAGATAACATATACCAGATCATTCGGCATAGAATAAGGATAATCTTCACCATCAAAGCCCGTTGCAGCCACAGACTGGATCGTCCACTCCGCCCCTGTGCTGAGCTGATATTTCACAAGAGAATTCAGCTGGCCCTGTGATATATTTGTCTCGACTCCTTCTCCCACCTGGTTAAGTATGCTTCCTGCTTTCAATAACATCGTCGGAGATAATACTTTCTTCAGCATAGCTGTGATCACCGCCTGCTGGTTCCGTCCCCTCTGGTTATCGCCGTCAGCCAGGTTGTGGCGTTCACGGCAGAACGCCAGTGCCTGCTGTCCGTTGAAATGATTGTATCCTTCCGAAACCGCCATTTCATATCCTGATTCCCATCCCGTGTTAAACGCATAATCCGAATACACATCTACTCCGCCGAGAATATCTACGATCTCGATCAATGAAGTAAAGTTCAACCGCACATAATAATTAATATCCGTCTCATATAATTCCCCGAGCGTTGCCATAGAAGCATCTATACCATATGTCCCTGCATGGGTCAGCTTATCATTCATCCCGTCTGAAATACCCGGTATGGGGACAAAATAATCTCTCGGGGTAGTCACAAGAAGGATCTGGTATGTCGTAGGATTCACAACTGCGATAATGTTCACATCGCTTCGTGCCGAGTCCCTTCCCTCCTCATCTCTGTCGTCCCCATATACATCAAGACCGCTGATATATACGGTAAACGGCGCCTTTGTCAGGCTGTCATCTTCCTCTGAACCTCCGAAGTCAAGCTTTGTCTCTATCTCATGCCTGTACAGGATTTTAATCTGGTCACTATACCCTTCTACTGCCTCGTCCATCAATTCTGTATACGACTGGTTATATATGATCGCCTGTACCTCTCCCGACACCAGAGCCTCGGCCTGTTCCTGGACAGATCCGTATTCTGTCATATTCAGATCGTTAACGTTAAGCTGATCCTCAATATCCAAAACAGCTGCCTGCATGTTATCTGCACCCTGTTCAAACTGAACACCATATACGTATTCAGATGCCTCTTCCAGTGTCTCCGCCGGATCATCTGACAATACAGCTACGACCATACTGTCTACTTTAGTCCCGCCGCTTGTTATCATTGCAAACATATCATTCGTCTTCGCAACATAATATGTTCCCGCAGCAAGCACAGCGACCATCAGCAGACTGTACAGCTTACCCGGTATCCCTCTCTTTTTCCTTGCGGCCTGAGAAACAAATGTAATGCACCACAGGAAGAAGAGGACCATAGCTGCCAGTCCCAGATATTTCAAAGGGAGCATATCCAGAAGGATGACAACCCCCATAAATGCCAGGCTGACTAACGCCTGGATTACAAGACAGAAATTTCCAAATCCATTCTTTTTGGAGCGTACACTACCTTTTCCCTTTTGTCTGTTCTTTTGTCCGGTCCTTTCAGATGTACTGCGTCTACTAGCCATTATCTAAAAATCCTTTTCTTTCTTATCTTTCGCATGAGTGCCTGGATTTCCGCTGCACCTGCGTACTTATCACTTATAAAGCGGGGATGGATAGACCCCATTCTCCACCAGTTTCCTCACTGCATCCACCACAGTTTCCCGGTCCTCTTTGTACGTCACGCCGAACCACTGGTCTTCCGACTTGAGGACTTTTACACTGACCTTTCCCGATGCGAGGAGATCTCCGATGATCGTCGGAAGCAGATACTCTGCCTTCAAATCTTCCGCAGCGGTATCATCCAGGAAACGTTCAAACCCGGAGCCCAGGATCTCAAAAAACGCCGGGGTCAGCCCCCACATATTCATGGATACGGGGGTTTCTGCATCCAGCAGCTTTACTTTGCCCGCTTCACGGAGTACAGCCTGCCCGCCGTCTTTCTCTATATTATGGGTTTCCACGATACCGGTCAGCATCCCCTGTCCGTCAACCTTACAGAGTCCTCTTGTCACTCCGCCATTGTCACTCAGCGTATTTTTTAATACAAAACTGACCATACAAATCTGTATTTTACCAGTATCCGGTATCGTTGTCAAATAATCATAAGCTTCACGGAAAGCGCTCTTCCCATAATAATCATCCGCATTGATCACCAGGAACGGGGTATCAACCACATCTTTACAGCAGAGGATCGCCTGCCCGGTCCCCCACGGTTTTGTCCTGCCAGAGAACTTTGTCTGATATTTTTCCGGGATATCATCCAGCTCCTGAAAGACGTAGTCCACATCTGCCTGCCTCTCTATCCGTTTTCCGATCACTTCCTTAAAGTCTTTCTCCAGGTCCTTTCTGATCACGAAAACGATCTTATCGAATCCTGCTTCCAGAGCGTCATGGACAGAATAATCCATGATGATCTCGCCGCCCGGGCCTACTGGCGCGAGCTGCTTGATCCCGCCTCCAAACCGGCTGCCGATGCCGGCCGCCATGATCACAAGTGCTGCTTTTGACATAATCCTCTCCTCCTTTTCTCAGGAACACCTTGTCTCTTTCTGTCTCCGCATGCCCTATGGTCTGATCTCACTCTCCGAGCCCGTCTTCTACAAGCTGTACCATTGTGCCGAGGGCATCTTCTTCATCCGATCCTTCACATATGATCTCTATCTCATCTCCACTCTTAATACAGGAACCGAGCACGCTGAGCACGCTCTTTGCATTTGCCGTCACGTCTTCATGCCTGGTCTTTTTCAGGACTGTGATCTTGCAGTCAAACTGCATCGCTGTCTTACAGAACAGTCCTGCCGGCCTGAGATGAAGGCCTGTCGGATTCTTGATCCTGACTTTCCCCTTTACCATCCGTATCCTCTCCTTATCATCTTTTCATATAAGCGTCTGATAATATCGCATGCAGCTTTTTTCTATTCTTCTCCGCCCTGGCTGCCCTGATCTTCTTCCGATGCTTTTTCCGCCAGGGTAAGCTGTACCGTCACCTGTCCGTCCTGGCTGATCCCTGCGGGAAGATTCACTTTTACAGGGACGTCATAAGAGCCCGGTCTGTCGTAATCGCTCAGATCTACCGAAACCGCATTGCTAATGTCCAGCGTGTCAAGCAGATCTTCATCCCCTGTAAACCGGAAGGTTATCTCCGCATCCGGTTCATAACTCACCTGCAGGTTCTCCGCCAGATTGTTGATCCTTATGGAGCTCACCATAAAATCAACGGAGAGCGTACCTTCCTGTTCGATCTTAACAGTAACTTTGACATTTCCCGAATTCTCATCTACCAACTCCACGCCCTCCGGAAGATAAGGCGTAATATCCACTGACATCTCGATCGGCTCGGAAGCCCCGCTGATATCGATCACAGATGCCGGAACATCGATCTCGCTTATCTTGTCGATATCTTCGCTCTTCCCGCATACCTGGACGCTCTCCGGGGTGCTGACACAGCCGGTGTATTTATATCCTTCTGCCGGTGATCCCTCCACGTCGAAAACAACCGGGATCCCTTTTACCTTCATCACTTCCACGGAAACCGAAAGTCCATCTTCTCCCAGATTATTACTCATCTGTGTCTGGTTCAGCTCATTTCCGTTTGCGTCATACAGGACAAGCGATGCGGGAAGGACAGAATCTTCTGAGACGCCTTCTACTTCATCGACCTGCGCCACTGCCCGGTCAACCTGCTCCAGGACCGACTCTGCTCCTGTTATGGTAACCTGGTCGGGTTCCACAGAGGCATCCCCCAAAATATATCCGTCCGCCAGTTTTACTCCCTCTGTATCTACTGTCAGGGACATGACTTTCTTTCCTGATTTTTCTCTCTGGATCGTGAGATTTCTGGGAATAGCTTCCGCTGTGACAGATTCCCCGCTGAATCCGTTTATCGTGACCTCTATGGGCACAAGACGTCCTGTTGAGTCGATCTGTTTGATATCAGCCGTAGCCACGATATTATCGCTGGTCAGCTTCTGACGCACTTCACGGGTCGCATAAACCACGACGGTGACTGTCTTATCGCCCTCTACCTGATATACTTCCCCGGCAGAGGTTATAATATCTTCGTTCAGGATCTGCACCGGTATATCCCTGAATGTGCTGCTCCCTACCGGATTGTCAAAATTCACCACTATAAACCAGAGAAATACAGCAAAGATGAATGCAATGACCTTTAACCCCAAATTCGTTGTAAGCTTATATTTCTTCATCTTCTGCGCCATCCTTTCCGTATAGTAAATCTCTTCTGCTCAGACTTCCTATACTGAATCTGGCTCAGCATTCCCCTTAATTCTTCGCGTTTGATCCCGCGGGTGAGCCTGCCGCCCATAGCAGCGGAGACTAGCCCTGTCTCCTCAGAGACGACGATCACGAGCGCATCACACACTTCACTCATGCCAAGCGCAGCTCTGTGGCGCGTCCCCAGATCTTTGCTGATCGACATATTATCCGAGAGCGGCAGGTAACAGGTAGCTGATGTGATCCTGTCGCCGCGGATGATCACAGCGCCGTCATGGAGCGGAGTGTTGTGCTCGAAGATATTGATCAGCACCTGGGACGACACTTTACAGTCAAGTTCAATGCCTGTCATCTCATACTCATTGAGCCGGATCGCCTGCTCTACCACGATCAGTGCTCCTGTACACACACTTCCCATCTCATAGCATGCCCGGACGATGCTGTCCGCTGTCTCGTCTGAAAAGCGCTCGTTATCCCTGTTCTTGTCAAACGGGTTAATGCTGTTGAGTATATTCTTCTCTCCCAGTTTCTCCAGCGCGCGCCTCAGCTCCGGCTGGAATACGACCACTGCCGCTATCGCCAGCACATTGATGGACTGTGCCGCAAGGAAGAGGATCGTATGCATCTGAAAGATCCATGCCACAAGGATAAAAACGCCCAGCATGATGATCCCCCGGAGGAGCATCCATGCCTTTGTATTCTTGATCCACAGCATGATCTCGTACACGATCACCGTAATGATCAGGATCTCAATGATATCCATTATCTGGATCTTTGGGAAATACATACCATGTGTATAATTGTCGATGAAATTTCTCATCCAGCCTAACATACTGTGCCACCGCCTCGCTTACTCGGTCTTCTCCTTATCAATGCCTAATTCTTTGCTCAGGCTCCTTGTTAGGAGAATGTCCTCTGTATTTCTGTTGCTGCTTCCTGTATCTTCTGTAATATGCTTTACCTGTTTCTCCGGCGCAGATACTCCGACCTTTGGGA
>DWYB01000030.1 GCA_019118885.1 Candidatus Mediterraneibacter surreyensis
TAACCAAAAGTAAAATGAGAACAATTCAGAAAAAAAGCAAAGGGAAGGAATAAATTACTATAGTTCAAAACGACGACAAAAATCGCTGTAGCCCAGTAAACACAAGGGATACAGCGATTTTTTCTTCCAACAACTGTCAAAGACGCGAATTTATGTACCAGATACACTGTACCAGATAAATACACGCACCGTCAATGACAGGAATTTTTCTTTACTTTTCCCCGCATGTTTTATATAGTTACTATATAACAGCTATACAATAAAGTTATAAGGAGAATAAATATGGAACTTCGCGTACTTCAATATTTTCTCGCAGTGGCAAGAGAACAGAGTATCTCCGCCGCAGCCGAATCCCTTCATCTCTCCCAGCCCACTCTGTCCACTCAGCTCAAAGCCATGGAACAGGAACTGGGCAAGCAGCTTCTGATCCGGGGTACGAAGGGATCACGGAAGGTTACGCTCACCGAAGAAGGTATGATACTGAGAAAACGTGCGGAAGAGATTTTGGACTTAGTTAAAAAGACTGAAAATGAGATTTCACTTTCCGACGAAACAATCGCGGGCGACGTGTATATCGGATCCGGCGAAACAGATATCGTGCGCCTCATTGCCCGCGCCGCACAGTCTCTGCAGGATAAATACCCGGATATCCACTATCATATCGCCAGCGGAAATGCAGTATATGTGATGGAACAACTGGACAAAGGTCTGATCGACTTCGGGCTTCTTTACACACCTGTCGATCCGTCAAAATATGATTCCGTAGAAATCCCCATCCGGGATGTCTGGGGCGTCCTGATGCGCAGAGACTCTCCTCTGGCGGAAAAAAATGCCATTGCCCCGGAAGATCTGTGGGATAAGCCTCTTATCTTATCCCAGCAGCCAAGCGACGACTGGGTCATCGCCAAATGGCTGAAAAGGGATATAACAAAACTCAATGTTGTAGCGACATACAATCTCGTCTACAATGCTTCCCTCCTGGTAGATGAAGGCTTTGGCTATGCTCTCTGCTTTGACAAGCTGATCAATACAGAAGGCAGCGGACTCTGTTTCAGGCCACTGGAGCCGCGTCTCGAGGCCACCGCCTTTCTCGTATGGAAAAAATATCAGATCATGCCGAAAGCGGCGGACCGGTTTCTGAAACAACTGCAGGAACTCTTTTAATGAAGATTTATTTTAAAATCAGGATCGGTCTTGGAGAGATTTCATTTACAAAGTCCAGAGAACGGAAGTTCATCATGGCAAGCTGATCTTCTGTTTATTTTGTCACTCAGTTCAAATGTATAGCTGCTTCCCATTGTTATGTCCTCCTTCTCAGTCTTTAAAACCATTCTGTAATCTTTATGATTCCTCCGGTGAAAAAATCACGGTCACATCTCCGCTCCCAAGCGCGTCTTTCCATCCGGTCAGATCATCAATTTTCCCCAGCCTTGTATAACTCCATGAATTAGAACCATAGAAAATAACGATCTGATTTCCCTGGTACAGCACAATATCTCCTGCCTGAGTCGTTGTCTGTCTGTTGCTTGTCGGCAGGTTTGTTCCCAGTGATCCTACTTTTTCAAAACCGGAATAATCATTCATACGGATAGTAACCGGCTCCTCCCGGATCATCTCTGCCAGAGTATCCGCTGCTTTGTTATTTTCCAAAGTGGCAGTAAAACGGCTGCCATTTACTTCTACAATTATCTTTCTGTTCATATTTTCTTCCTCCATATCATTTTGCTCTGCAATCTCATTTTCCGCGGACCGGGATTCCTGTATTTTATCAGAATCTGCCGTTTCTGATTTCTCCGTCTGTCTGTTGTCTGTACAGCCGGATAAAACTACTGTAAGGGCACATGCAATGATCAGTGCCATACAAATACATTTTTTCATAAAGCTGAACCGCCTTTCTGATTGTTCCGTATCAGCACCCTGTATCGAGTCACCCCCCATACAGCCGGTACGGAAAATGCCGGGGCGGATAATTCCTCCGCCCCGGCTTATTCCTACATACTTTCTTTCAGAATTTCTTTCACTTCATCCCGGTCAAGAACCTTATATCCGCCTTCCATGATCAGCGTACCGTCCGCGATGCCGTCAATCATCTCTTCTGTCGCGCCCAGTTCGGAAATATTCATAACAAGCCCCAGTTCTTTCATCCAGCTTTCCATGGCTTTGAGACCTTCATCTGCGATCTGTTCGTCGCTCTTTCCTGCCGGATCCACATCCCATACATTGACGGCAAAGCGTCTGAACTTCGCCAGTCCATATGGCATGATATAACGGTAATAAGGCAGAGAAACTGCAGCCAGCGTCATGCCGTGGGTTGCATTGGTATAAGCCCCTACCGACTGACCGATCATATGAACCATCCAGTCTGTGGACTTTCCTTTCGCCACAAGGGTATTCAGCGCCCATGTGGCGGTCCACATGATGTTGCTCCGGGCTTCATAATTCTGCGGATCTTTATTGGCGATCCGGCTGGAATGCAGGAGGGAACGCATCAGTCCTTCACTGATATAATCGCTGGTATTGTCGTCCTCTCCAGAGAAGTACTGCTCACAGATATGATTAAAAATATCATAAATTCCTGCCACCATCTGATAATGAGGCAGTGTCAGCGTATACTTCGGATTCAGGATAGAAAACCGGGGCATGATCTTCTCGTCTGCAAAGACATGGCCGATCTTCAGCTTCGTCTCATGGTTTGTGATAACCGCTCCCGCATTCATCTCTGATCCGGTTCCCACCATCGTCAGAACACATCCCACCGGAAGAGTCTCGCAGTTTGGTTCTTCAAAGCGGATATAATACTTCTCCCATGGATTTTCCTCACAGTTTACTGAAACAGAGACAGCCTTTGCATAATCGCAGACAGAACCTCCGCCAACGGCTAGAAGAAGATCCGCATGATGATTTCTTGCGATCTCTACACCTTCATACAGCTTCTCAAGAGTCGGATTCGGCATAACACCGGAGATCTCCGCTACATTTTTCCCATTGTCTTTCAGGATCCGGCATACGTCGTCATAAATCCCGTTCTTTTTAATGGAACCGCCGCCGTAGATCAAAACTACATTGTCTCCGTATTTCGGGAGTTCCGTATTTAAATAGTTCAGTGAATCCTCTCCAAAATAAAGTTTCGTTGGATTACAGTATTCAAAATTTCCAAGCATTTTTATTTTCATCTCCTTTTCTGATCTCACTCTAACACCGATAAAAGCAAATAGCAAATATTTATATTTAATAGTTTTGTATAGTTAATTTTTATGTTTATTCAGTCAACCTGCTCAAGCCATTGTCTCACCCTGCTTTTTTTCCACAAAAACGGCACTGCAAATAGGATGGCTTTGCACACATTGTCCGCGATCATGCAGTACCAGACAGCCTTAAGGCCTAATCCCCAGTACCGCACACAGAGGAACGTAAACAGGATGCGAATGCACCACATTCCCACCGTCTCTACAATAAACGAATACCTTGTTCTCCCAAGTCCATAGAAAATACCTTCCAGCACGACCATCAGGCCGAAGAACGGTTCAGACAATGCAACGAGCCGCAGCATCTCAGCTCCCAGATCCACCACCGGACGGCTCGGGGTAAAAAGGCTCATAAGAAGATGTGCGCCGAAGAACAGCACAAGGCCGCTCACGCACATGACGGCGACTGTGAGCAGCACGCTTAAGAATCCCACAGTCTTCAGCTTTTTCTTATTTCCCTCGCCTCTGGCATTACCGATCAGGGTGGACGCGGCAGACCGCAGTCCGTATCCCGGCACGTAAAAGATCGTCTCAGCCGTCACAGCGATGGAATGGGCCGCAAAAACCGTTGTTCCCATTCCTGATACAAGCCCTGCGAACACTACATAACCAAAGCAGCTCACCATACTGGTTCCAAGTACCGGCGTTCCCACAGAAGCGCATTCTCCAAGCAGTCTTCTGTCCACTGAAAACTCCCGGAACTTCCAGGAAAGCTGACTGTTTTTGATGCAGAATATGAACATCAGAATACCGGAAAGCATATAGGATACTGCCGACGCGATGGCAGCTCCGTCTACTCCCATCCCCGCAGGATAGATCAGAAAATAGTTCAGCACAATGTTCAGCCCGTTAGCGGCAAGGCTGATGAGCATCGGCGTCTTTGTATCCTGCACCGCGCGAAGCGCCGCCCCAAGGATCGTACTGACATAGCGGAATACCAGCGGCACACTGATAATGAAGAAATAGCGGGATGCCTGATCCCGGATTGCCGGCTCCGCTCCCATCCATACCGGAATATACGGACACAGAATAAGCGACAGGATCTCAAGCAGCACGCCGGATGCGAGAGCCAGGAACAGTGCCTGCTGGGACAGTTTCTTTACCTGTTTTTCATCCCCTGCTCCCGACACCTTGGATATCAGGACAAGGATAGCCGTACCGACAGCTCCGGATACACTGTTCACAAGCCACGTCACATTCGTAGTGATGCTTACCGACGCCGTGGCCTGTTCGCCAAGCTGGCCGACCATTGCGGTATCCACGTATTGAAGCAGCGTAGCAAGAACTTCCTCCACGATCGTAGGTATGGATAAAAAGAGAAGCGTCCTTAAAATCTGCGTATAGCCGGAATCTCCCGGACGCTGCTGTGGATTTTTCCGGCTGACGCTGCGATTACTCACCGAAATACCTGCTGATCTCCTGCATCCTTGTCTCCTGCTTTACATGGAACGGACAGCGGGATTCACAATGTCCGCAGTGAATACATTCGCCTGCTTTGACGTCAAGTTTGTCATAGTGCCCCTTTGCCATCTCATCTCCTGCAAGGGCAAGATCATAATACTTATTGATCATACCCACGTTGAGTCCTTTCGGACATGGCTGGCAGTGGTTGCAGTACACGCAGATCCCGTCCGCGTTCTGAGGAGTAAACTGCCCGATCACGGAGTAATCCTGTTCTTTCTCAGATGCGTCCAGATAAGACAGCACATCATTTAAATCCTGTGAATTTCTTACACCCGGAAGTACCGTGAGCACTGCCGGACGGTCAAGGGCATACCGGATACACTGTGTTTTCGTGAGCGCCTGTTTGAATGGTGACGTCTTCGCATTCAAAAGCTGTCCGCCGCCGAAGGGCTTCATGACAGAGATGCCTACGCCCTCTCTCTCGCACTCCCGATACAGCCTGCCTCTGTCAGAAGCTGTGCCGATGGCATAATCGCCGGTTGAGTAGTCATATGCCGGATTGATGCTGAACATGACCATATCGATCAGCCCTGTATCCAGAAACCGCCGGATGATCTCAGGATCATGGGAAGACAGCCCCAGATGGCGGATCACACCGCTCTCCTTTAATGACTTCATATAATCCCAGATGCCGCCTGTCATGATCTTCTCATAATCACTCATCTCATCGATACAATGTACGAATCCCATATCCGTGTAGTCCGTATGAAGCATGGAAAGCTGGCTCTCGAATGTCTTTCTGATCTTCTTTAAGTCTCTCGTCCAGCCGTATTTTCCGCTGTCATACACAGCGCCGAAGTGCATCTGAAGATAAACCTGTTCCCTTTTTCCCTCAAATGCGCGGGCATAGCACGGATAAGGCTTTGCCTCGGAAGCCGCCATGTCAAAGTAATTGACACCGCTCTCAAGGGCAAGCTTTAATGTCTTTTCAATCTCAGCTTCGCTGCCCTCGTGGATCGAGCCCATCCCGAGACCGATCACACTGATCTTCTCCCCTCCGTGAGGGAGTTCTCTGTACTGCATATCTGCCATTTTATATTTCCTCCTACTTCAAAAAAATAAGAGCACTCTGACTCCTGCTTTTAACGTCATGAGATACTCTTATTATTTTAATCCATGATACTTTAATGCTCCAATACTTAAATCAAATATTGTGCTATTCATGAAAGCTATGGATTTGTGTATTCATAATACCTTACAGAAATCTCTCCGTATCTCTCGCCCTATAAAGGAATCTCCGGACTTCCATTACTTCGCCTATAACAACATAATAAATCACATAGTTTCTCACATAAATCCTATAATACGGGAATTTTCTCTTCTTTACCGATGGATACGGCTCAAACGCTAACGGGTTATCCAGCCTTTCCAGTATTGCCGCCTCTACATCATCCGCAAGCTTTTCAGCCGCATCCGGATTTTTCAGCACATTTGTAATATAACTTACTGTCTGTATCAAATCTTGTTCAAACACTGGCAAATACCGAAGCTTATATTTTCTATTTGTCATGAATCACACTCCTTACATTTCGGAATACATCATCATGGCTTAATCTTTCTTCGGTGGTTTCTGCTATTCTGTCTGCTTCATCCAATTTCAACTCCACATTATCAACAAGACTGGCATACTCTTCCAGACTCAGTACAACCATTGCTCCATATCCATTTTTCGTCAAATATACCGGCTGTCCTTCATTAACAAGCATTTCTATCTCCGGAAACTTATTTCTCAAGTCTGAAACAGGTCTGATTTGTATCATATAATCCACTCCCTTCTTTTTATTATCTTAATTTTATCATTATTCTATCGTAATAGCAACATATCATAAAGTATTGTCACAGCTATTCCCGCTGTTCCTTCAGGCACTCCGTCGCATCCACCTTCCGTGTCTTTCGCTGCACGAAGTACATTGACGCCAGATAGCTGCCTGCTGTCAGGACTACGGCCATAATACAGCTCTTAAGCTCCAGATACGGGCTGGCCAGCATCCCCATCATATCGGCAAACATCCGGAAGAACAGTCCGCAGAATGCATATGCTGCAGGAATGCTCAGAAAGATTCCAAGGGGAAGGAAGACGTGATTGCTGCCAAGTACAATACGCCCGATCTTACGGTCCGAATACCCCAGCACTTTCAGCATGGAGATATTTCTGCGGTTCTCTGATACCAGCATATTGACTGCTACATAGACAGATGCAATACAGATCACGATTCCCAGTCCCACCATAGTATCGATCATATAGCTGGTCTGGTCAATGATCGTATCCACCTGCTCTTCAAGATCAGATTTTCTGCTTTCGCTCTCTACTATATTTTCCGGAATATCCA
>DWYB01000031.1 GCA_019118885.1 Candidatus Mediterraneibacter surreyensis
TGCCTGGAGATCACGTTACAATGACAGTTGAACTGATCCATCCGGTAGCTATGGAGGAAGGTCTGAGATTCGCTATCCGTGAGGGTGGACGTACAGTAGGATCTGGTACAGTAGCATCTATCATCGAGTAATCTTTGAGGTAGAAGAATATATTATTAAATATAAAACCGCAATCCTTTGGTCTCAAGGGATTGCGGTTTTTGTTATAATGAAATTAAAAACAAAGCATATTTAAAAACAATATGTATAAATGATATCTGCAATAAACAATACGAATAGGATCAGACTGACAGTATACAGTGCCCGGTCGGACATTTTACCGGTCAGTTTTTTAAATAGCGGTTGAAGCAGATAAAGGAAGATCATGCCTCCGATGCCGAAACGGATACTTGGATTCAGTGCGACCCGCCCTTCAAAATTAAAAGAGAATCGGGTGTAATCCCATAGCCATCCTCCTTGTGTGAATTCCATGATGTAGCTGGCTATAAGCTCAAGGACAGTCGTGATGACCACAATGCCGATAAAAACGAGAACCGGTGTGATCAGCACTTTTCCCAGATAGAGGCGTTTCTTTTGCAGTCCGCCTAGAGAAAAGAGAAGAACGAGCGCTCCCACTCCATAGATGATGCAGTACGGACCGAACAAGACGCCGCGGTTTGAAAATCCCCAGCGGTATACGACCACCTCCAGAAATACTTCGTAGATCCATCCAAGGATCGAGTACATCATAAAATAAAGATAGTATTCTGCAAATTTTTTTTGTATGTTCTGATTCATATTTCCCCCTTCAGTAAAATACTGTTTTTCAATAATGATGTGCTGTCTGAGCCGGAATAGTTCAGCGTTCCCACCGACCGGATGCTCCGCAGGGAAGCACCAATCCCGATTCGGTTACGGGCAGTCCGATCTCCTGTGATTCTACGTGACCGTTCCATGGTTTTAATTCCGTGGCTATCATGTAAGTGAGTACTGCCGGTGCAAGCCCTGTTGTATAAGAGTTTACAAGAAAGAAAAGTGCGCCTTTCGACAGGATCTTTGTGCACAGCTTAATGAGTGGATGGATCATATCCTCAATTTTCCAGATCTCACCTTTCGGACCTCTGCCATAGGAAGGCGGATCCATGATGATAGCGTCATAAGTATTTCCCCGCCGTATTTCACGTTCAACAAATTTTACACAGTCATCCACAAGCCAGCGGATCGGTGCATCCTTCAGTCCGGAAGACACGGCGTTTTCCTTTGCCCATGTCACCATGCCTTTTGAAGCGTCCACGTGTGTCACGTGTGCTCCTGCAGCAGCCGCTGCAAGGGTGGCCCCTCCGGTGTAGGCAAACAGGTTCAGCACTTTCACCGGACGTCCGGCATTGCGGATCTTCTTGGAGAACCAGTCCCAGTTTGTTGCCTGCTCGGGGAAGAGACCGGTATGTTTGAAACTGAATGGCTTCAGGTTAAAAGTAAGTGAGCCGTAATGAATCTGCCATTGTTTTGGCAGGCTGAAGAACTCCCATTCCCCACCGCCTTTTTTGCTGCGGTGATAATGTCCATTCATGTGTTTCCAGCCTCTGGCATTTCTAGGTGTGTCCCAGATGACCTGAGGATCCGGCCGTACAAGAATATAATCTCCCCAGCGTTCCAGCTTCTCTCCTTTTGAACAGTCAATGACTTCATAATCTTTCCAGTTATCAGCGATCCACATAAATATTTCCTTTCCAATTAAATATACAAATTTATCGGGCAATACAGTTTATCCATATATTTAGGGGCAAAATGTAACTGTCAAGTGATTATAGCACAGATAGGATAGAAAGGGCAATGGACGACGGAAAAAGTATGTGGTATACTTGAGTGAGCAGCCGACGTGAATATAGAGGGATAATTCTGAGGGAGGAAGGAGGCGACAGATATGTTAGATAAGAGGGATCTGGAGGCGATCGCACAGCTGTTTGACGGACGTTTTGATCAGATTGACAAACGGTTAGATCAGATGGACGGCCGGTTAGATCAGATGGACGGCCGGTTAGATCAGATGGACAGCCGGTTAGATCAGATGGACAGCCGGTTAGATCAGATGGACGGCCGGTTAGATCAGATGGATGGCCGGTTAGATCAGATGGATGGCCGGCTAGATCAGATGGACAGTCGATTCGAGCAGATCGACGGTCAGTTTGTGCAGATCGACGGCCGGTTTGATCAGATGGAAGAGATGATCGAGAAGGCAATCGACCGTTCGGAAGAATTTCTTCTTGATGAGTTAGACCGGTATGACAAAAAATATGAACGTCAATTTGATAAGATCAATACAAGACTGGATGTGCTGGAACAGTTATACCGTCCGGCAAAAAACGAGGCGGATACGATTGAAATTCTGTTAAAAACAACTGCGGATCATGACCAGAGAATTTCTCATTTGGAAAAGATGATGGCGTGAGCCGGACTAAAAAAGACGAGGAGCGTGATAAAGATGATCACAGTAAATGCAATGGGAGATATCTGCCCGATTCCGGTGGTAAAGACGAAGAAAGCTCTAGGAGAACTGAACGGGCCGGGAGAAATCGAAGTTCTGGTGGATAATGAAACGGCGGTAAAGAATGTGACAAAGATGGCGAAGAGTTCCGGAGCTTCTGCAGAGTCAGAGCAGCTTGGTGAAAAACAATACCGAGTGCTGATTACAGTGGGGGAAGCTGCGGCAGGGCAGCTTAAGAGCGCACATAAATCAGATGCACAGCCGCAGACTGCACCGGATGCAGCCGCAGAGTGCAGGACATGTGTGGGAACAGTAGTGGCTGTCGGTTCCGACCGTATGGGAGAAGGTAGTGAAGAGCTGGGCCATATTCTTATGAAGAGCTTTATTTTTGCCCTGACCCAGCTGGATGATCTGCCGGATAAGATCCTTTTTTACAATGGCGGGGCGAAGATTACAATCGAAGGTTCAGAAAGCCTGGAGGATCTGAAGACACTGGAAGAACAGGGAGTAGAGATTATGACATGCGGAACCTGCCTTGACTATTACGGCATCAAAGATAAATTAGCCATCGGCAGCGTGACGAATATGTACAGCATTGTGGAGACGCTCCAGAGTGCGATGAACGTGATACGCCCGTAAAGAACTTCCTGCATTTTATGGCAGATTCAGGTTACTGTCTGCAGTAACAGCTTTAGGATCAGACTATGAGAGGAGCAGAAATATGAAAGAAGAAATCCGTCTGACACAATTTGCAAAGCACGGAGGATGTGCGGCAAAGATCGGGCCGGACACACTTTCCCGCGTACTCGGACGTCTGCCGAAATTCAGTGATCCGGATCTGATCGTCGGCTTTGAGACGTCGGATGATGCGGCGGTATATAAGATCACGGATGATGTGGCAGTGATCCAGACGCTTGACTTTTTTACGCCGGTGGTGGATGATCCCTATACGTTCGGCCAGGTGGCGGCCACTAATGCATTAAGCGATATATACGCCATGGGCGGGGAGCCTAAGATCGCGCTCAATATCGTATGCTTCCCGGGTGACCTTGATCCGGATATTTTGGGAGAAATATTAAGAGGCGGCGCGGATAAAGTAAGAGAAGCGGGAGCTGTCCTTGTAGGCGGACATTCGATCCAGGACGATGTGCCGAAATACGGACTGTCTGTAGCAGGACTTGTACATCCGGATCATGTGTATAAAAATTTCGGATGCAGGAAAGGCGATGTGCTGATCCTTACCAAACAGCTTGGCAGCGGGATCATCAACACGGCGGTAAAAGCGCAGATGGCATCGCCGGAGGCGGAGCAGGAAGTGATCCGTGTTATGACTACATTGAATAAGAAAGCGAAAGAGACAGCAGCGGACTTTACCGTGCATGCATGTACGGATGTGACCGGCTTCGGGCTGCTGGGACACTGCTCGGAGATGGCGGATGCCAGCAAAGCGGTGATCGAGCTCGGAGTAGAAGGAATTGCTTTTATGCACGGGGCGAAAGAGTATGCTGAGATGGGATTGATACCGGGCGGTGCATACAGAAACCAGGAACATGTAAGCCATCTTCTGGAAACGGGTGATGTGGAGGAGGTTTATGTGGATCTTCTCAGTGATCCCCAGACTTCAGGCGGCTTATTGTTTGCTGTGCCGGAGGATGAAGCGCAGGATATGCTGCGGGCATTTGAACAGGCAGATCTTGGAACAAAAGTCTCGGTGGCCGGAAGAGTGCTTGAGAGCGGTGTGGACAAGCCGTGTATACGGCTGTGTAATAAGGCGGAAATGTGATGAATCTGAAACAATTGGAAGCTTTTGTGCGGGTGGCTGAGACAAAGAGCTTTTCGGCGGCGGCAAAGATGCTTTTCCTCACACAGCCTACGGTCAGCGCCCATATCGCATCGCTTGAGCGTGAGCTTAATACCTGTCTGCTGATCCGGAATACGAAAGGAGTCGCGCTGTCAGAGCCGGGAAAAGAGCTGTATGCCTATGCGGAACAGATGCTGGAACTGGAGCAGAAAATACAGGAGCGGTTCGGGCTTACGGGCAGACAGTCCGGCAGTGTGCTCAGAATTTCAGCGTCTACGATTCCCTCCCAGTATCTTCTGCCGGATATCATGGCGCGGTTCCGAAAGGAGTATCCGGAAGAACAGCTGAAGCTTTTTGAGACGGACAGCAGCGGTGTGGTAGAGATGATACTTTCACATAAAGCGGATGTGGGATTTACCGGAACTGTTCTTGAAAAAGGAAGCTGCACTTATATCCCGTTTTATCAGGATGAACTTGTTGTCCTTGCGCCTTCAACGGAAAAATACAGCGCGAGAAGAGGCGCTGACATTGCGTCATGGATACTGGAGGAGCCGGTTATCTTAAGAGAAGAAGGATCGGGCACGAGAAAAGAGGCTCTTCGGCTTCTGACTCAGTTGGGAGTTGATCTCTCTAAAATGAATGTGGCGGCGATGATGGAAAATCAGGAGACAATCAAGCGTTCGGTGAGCAGCGGTATGGGGATATCCATTCTTTCAAAGCTGGCTGCAAAAGAAGAAATAGACAGCGGGAAGCTTCTTGCCTTCCCTCTTGGTGCGACGGGCGGAAAACGAAATATCAACGTTGTCTATGATGCGGGATACCCGAACCTTCCCGCCGCAGATAAATTTATAAAAACAGTAAAACAGATGTATCTATAAAGTATATTCTGAAAAGATTCTCAGGAGTATATGATACATGGCTGCCACTTATAGATATTGTCTATAAGCGGCGGCTTTTTATTTTGGTTTTCGATTAGACGTAATTTGGAAACAACTCTATACTTAAAGTATGCATCGTGCATAAAAAAGGAGTGGAAAGCTATGATCTACATGGATAATGCGGCTACTACATTACATAAACCGGACGCTGTAAAAGCGGCCGTCCTTGCTGCATTTGATACGATGGGAAATGCCGGGAGAGGAGCGTCGGAGCCGGCTTTGGACGCATCGAGAGTGATCTACGGAACACGGGAAAAGCTGGCGCATTTTTTCAATGCCGAATCAGCATCCCGGATCGTATTTGCCGCAAACTCGACAGAGAGCCTTAACATTGCCATAAAAGGGCTGTTCTGTCCTGGAGACCATGTGATCACGACCGTGCTGGAACATAATTCTGTTTTAAGACCTCTGTATGAATGTGAGGAGCGCGGAGTGGAACTTTCAATCCTTGGATGCGATGAAAAGGGAAATATTTCATATGACGAGATGGAGCGCGCAGTAAAGAGCAATACGAAAGCAATCGTCTGCACACATGCGTCGAATCTGACGGGCAATATGATCGATCTGGGCAGAGCGGGAGAAATCACGGAGAAGCACGGGCTGCTTTTTGTCGTGGATGCATCCCAGACTGCGGGCGTTTGGCCCATTGATGTTCAGAAGACAGGGATCGATGTACTTTGTTTCACCGGACATAAAGGTCTGCTCGGACCGCAGGGAACCGGCGGGATGTATGTAAAGACAGGTGTGGAGATACGTCCCCTCCTTTCCGGAGGAAGCGGGATTGATACCTACAATCCCCATCATCCTTCACAGATGCCGACAGCTCTGGAGGCCGGAACGCTCAACGGGCACGGGATTGCAGGCCTTGGAGCTGCGGTTTCGTATCTGGAAGAGACGGGGCTGGATGTAATCCGGGAAAAGGAGCAGTTGTTGATGTGGCGCTTTTATGAAGGTATTTCCCGTATACCCGGTATTAAAGTATATGGTGATTTCAGCACACGGAAACGTGCGGCTATCGTATCGTTTAATATCGGAGACTATGACTCTTCGGAAGTGAGCGATGAGCTGAACATGGAGTATGGGATCGTGACGCGTCCGGGTGCTCACTGTGCGCCGCTTATGCACAGAGCGCTGGGAACCGTGGAACAGGGAGCTGTCAGATTCAGCTTTTCCCACTACAATACGGAAGAAGAGGTGAATACCGCCATCCGGGCGGTGGAAGAACTGGCACGGGAATGAAGATGCGTGCCGGAAGAAAAGGCATAGGAATGAGAGACTGTGCCAGAGATAAGCAGGAGGGAAAAGAAATATGAATTTATCTGATTCAAAGAAGAAACTCGCGCTGGCAGGAGTTGTCTGCGGACTTGTGGCGGCTTGTCTGGCGTATTTCGGGAATCCGGCAAACATGGCGTTCTGTATCGCATGTTTTATCCGTGACACGGCGGGAGCCCTGGGGCTTCATTCCACAGAGACCGTACAGTATGCAAGACCGGAGATAATTGGTCTTGTGCTGGGATCATTTATTATTTCAGTGGCAACAAAAGAATATCGCTCCACAGCGGGATCATCACCTATGGTACGCTTCGTTCTTGGTATGATTCTTGCCATCGGTTCTCTTGTATTTCTGGGATGTCCGCTTCGCATGATCATCCGTATGTCTGCAGGAGATCTGAACGCATGGGTGGCCCTGATCGGCTTCATCCTCGGAGTGGGAACAGGAGTGATTGCTCTTAAGAAAGGATTCAGCCTCGGACGCGCACATCTGACAAACCGTATGAGCGGCGGCGTACTGCCGGTACTGATGCTGGGAATCCTTGTGCTGGCTCTTGCGACAACACTGCTAAAGAGCAGCCAGAGCGGTCCGGGAAGCATGCACGCGCCGATCATTCTTTCTCTGATCGGAGGCCTGATATTCGGAGTATTTGCACAGAAGTCCAGGATGTGCTTTGCGGGAAGTATCCGCGATGTGATCCTGATGAGAAACTTTGATCTGCTGACGATTATCGGAAGCTTTTTCGTTGTCATGCTGATCTATAATATTGCTACAGGAAATTTTACTCTTGCATTCGATACTCCGGGTGTGATCGCTCACTCTGAACACCTCTGGAATATCCTTGGAATGTATGCGGTAGGGTTTGCGGCGGTGCTTGCAGGCGGTTGCCCGCTGCGTCAGCTTATTCTTGCAGGTCAGGGATCATCGGATTCTGCCATGACTGTGATCGGCATGTTTATCGGAGCGGCGCTGGCTCACAATCTGGGACTTGCGGCAAGCGCAACGGCTCTCAATGCAGAGACACAGGAAGTGGTAGCGGGAAGCGTGCCGCTGAATGGCAAAGTGGCGGTCATCATTTGCATTGTAGTATGCTTTGCGATCGGATTTTTCAATAAAAGGAGCGAAAATAAATGAGCTGAGCGCCTGTAAATGAGGAAAACAGCGGCGCAGCCGCAGTAAGCACGTTAGTGCGGTTTTCCGAATGGCGCGGGCTAACTGTTATAATAAGAAATAATAAGAGAAAGAAGGAATAAGGATGAAAGAAGTAGATGCAAGAGGGCTTTCCTGCCCGGAGCCGATGATGCTTACGGAGGAGGCAGTCAAAAGTGAAAAAGGAGCCATAAGAATTCTTGTGACGGAACCCCACCAGAGGATGAATGTGGAGAAGTGTGCGAGAGATCACGGAAGAGAGTATACATCGACAGAGACTGAAGACGGTTTTGCAGTTGTGATCGAGCCGCAGAAGTAAAGGTATGAGAAAGAAAGAATTAAAACTTGTAGTTACATTTCACACGACAGCGGACGCAATGGCTATGGAGAAAGTCTGCCGGGAACTGGATGTTCCGGGCAGACTGATCCCTGTGCCAAGAGAGATATCCGCGGGGTGCGGGCTTGCATGGTGCGCTCCTCTTACAGAGAGAGAACGTCTTGCCGGAGTGATGGCAAAACGCGGAATCGAGCAGGAAGATCTGCATGAGTGCATGCTTTAAGTGTGAACTGTTCCGACCATCTCTTTATCACATTTACAACACAGAACTTTCACATAATGTTGTTACCCTTTTAGACGTGTAAAAATATGTGTTCAGGAGGGTAAAGCTTTGATCGAAGTGAGGAATCTGGTAAAAAAATATGGAACTCATTTAGCCGTAGACCATCTGGATTTTAAGATTGAATCCGGGCGGATCTATGGCTTTTTAGGTCCTAATGGCGCCGGAAAATCGACGACCATGAACATTATGACGGGATATCTTGGCGCGACAGAGGGTGAAGTGCTCATCGACGGACATGATATTCTGAAAGAACCTGAGGAGGCAAAGAAGCATATCGGCTACCTGCCGGAACAGCCGCCTCTCTATGTAGATATGACCGTCCGGGAATATCTTGAATTTGCAGCGGAACTTAAAGGTATTAAAAAAGCGAAACGAGAAGAAGAGATCACGGAGATAGAGAAGATGGTCCGGATCAAGGACGTGGAAGATCGGCTGATCAAAAATCTGTCGAAAGGATATCGGCAGAGAGTGGGGCTGGCGCAGGCGGTGCTGGGCTTCCCGGAGATCATCATACTGGATGAACCCAGTGTGGGGCTGGATCCGAAACAGATCATTGAGATCCGGGAATTGATCCGGAAACTGGCGAAGAACCATACCGTCATCTTAAGTTCCCATATCCTTGCGGAAGTACGGGAGGTCTGTGACTATATCCTGATTATCTCCAAAGGAAAACTGGTGGCCAGCGATACACCGGAGAACCTTGAAAAGATGCTCGGAGAACATAATTCTGTAGAAATTGAGACCGGGGCATCGCCGTCGGAAGTAAGACTGATCCTGAAAAATGTGCCGGGAATCGAAATGATCGAGACACAGGATAAAGGAGACGGGATGACATGGGCCAAGATCACTGAGAAGAAAGGTGAGGATATCAGGGAAAGCATATTTATGGCATTTGCTTCTGCAAAAACACCGCTTCTTACATTGAAGGCAACAGGAATGACGCTGGAAGATGTGTTTATGGAGCTGACTCAGAGCGACAGTGTTCCGGAGGCATTCGCGGCTAAGACAAAATGGGAGGAGGTAGAAACTGATGCTGGCAATTTATAAAAGGGAACTGAGATCATATTTTCAGTCTATGGTAGGGTGTGTGTTCATAGCGTTCCTTATTGCGTTTACAGGTATCTATTTTATGGCGTATAACCTGATGTCCGGATATCCGTATTTCTCCTATACGCTTTCAGGCTCGTTGATCGTATTTATTGTGGGAATACCGCTGATTACAATGAGAAGCTTTTCGGAAGAGAGAAAAAATAAGACAGATCAGCTCCTGCTTACTGCGCCGGTCAGCCTGGGAAAAGTTGTTATGGGAAAATATCTTGCTATGGTAACAGTGATCGCTATTCCTAATGTGATCTTCTGCATTTTCCCGCTGATCATAAAATCCCAGGGAATTGCATACCTTACGATAGATTATATTTCCATTGTTGTATTTTTCCTTCTGGGATGCGTTTATGCAGCCATTGGTATGTTTTTGTCCTCGCTGACAGAGAGCCAGATCATTGCGTTTATCAGTACCTTTGGTATCCTGCTTGTAATCTATCTGTGGGATGGTATCCTTTCCATGATGCCTGCTTCCGCTGTCAGCGGACTTGTGGGAGTCCTGATCGTTTTAACGATTGTGGCGTTTTATGTATGGCATATGACTGGCAACGTAATATTATCCGGCGGACTGGAACTGATCGGTGCGGCTGCGGCGATCATCGTATACGTGGTGAAGCAGGAATTCTACGAGAATCTTCTCACTAATCTGTTAGGAAGACTGGCTCTTGCAAATGTGTTTACGGATATCACGGAAAACAGTATTGTGGACGTGACCGGGATCGCGCTGTATCTGTCGATTATTGCAGTATTTATATTTCTTACAGTACAGTCGATCCAGAAGAGACGCTGGAGTTAGGAGGGCCGGATCATGAATAAAATAAAATCTTTGAAAAATATATTTCGGACGTCAGGTACAAGACACGGAGCGTACAGCGTGGGCCTGACTGTGCTGGTGATTGCCGTAGTGATCGTATTTAATCTTATTGTTGGGCAGATTCCGGAAGCTTATCGCAATCTGGATGTAAGCAGCACAAAGATTTACGACATTTCGGATACGACAACAGATCTGCTGAAGAGTCTGGACAGTGAAGTGGATATGACTGTACTGGCGGTAAAAGATGACACAGACGACAGGATTACTACATTCCTCAGCCGTTATGCGGCGCTGTCGGATAAGATTCATGTGGAATGGATCGATCCCGTACTTCATCCGTCTGCCCTGACAGACTATGACACCACAGAAAATACAATCGTTGTATCCTGCAAAGATACCGGAAAGACGACCACGGTATCCTTTAATGATATCCTTGTGATGGATGAATATTCTTACTATTATTATGGAACTAAGTCCTATACGGAATTTGACGGGGAAGGGCAGCTTACAGGTGCAGTGAATTATGTCACAAATGATACTGATCATACGATCTATCAGACAACAGGGCACGGTGAGGCGTCTCTTTCCTCTACAATCACAGATCTGATGGAAAAGAACAGCTATACACTTTCGGAAGTGAATCTACTGATGAGCACTTCTATTCCGGATGACTGTGATCTGCTCCTGATGGATGCACCTACGACGGATCTGTCGGAAGATGAAGCTGAGATGCTGCGCAGTTATCTGGCGGATGGGGGTAAGGTTATGATCCTGTTCGGAGATACCAGTTCCGCAGATCTTCCGAATCTTGCCGATGTTCTGAGTGAGTATGGTATAGAATCTGCAGACGGATATATCGCGGATCCGACAAGATGTTACCAGGGCAATTATTACTATATCTTCCCGGAACTTTCTGTATCGGGCGATATGGCAGACGGTATTTCTTCGGAGATGGTGCTGCTTACCAATGCACACGGCATGAATCTGACCGATCCGGAGAGAGATACGATCTCGACGACTTCCTTTATGTCTTCATCTGACCAGGCTTATGCGGTGACAGAAGATACTCAGAAGCAGGGCAGCTATACGCTGGGGGCAGTTGCGACCGAGACGATCGAGAGCACAGACGAAGATACTGACAGCGGAGACGAAGGAACGGCGGATGAGTCTGACAATGATGCAGCAGACGAGGGAGAATCGGACAGCGACAGCACGGAGACGAAAGAGAGCAGACTTACTGTGATCTCGGCGGGCAGTCTGATTGACCAGTCGATCACAGACACTTTCCCGCAGCTTGAGAATACAAAGGTATTTATGAATGCGGTGACAGCTAATTTTGAAGGAGTACAGAATCTTTCCATCGAAGCAAAGAGCCTTGGCACAGAGTATAATACAATGCAGCATATCGGCCTGCTCAGTTTCATTGTAATATTCGGCATTCCGGCAGTGATCCTGATCGGAGGATTCGTTGTATGGTTCAGGAGGAGAAGAGCATGAGAAAGAAGAACAAAGGCGTCCTGATTCTGCTGATCGTCCTTGTTTTGCTGGTTGTTGTTTATTTCGGTCTGAGGACATGGAATACAAAGCAGGAAGAAAAAGAAGAAGAAAAACAGGAAGCGGCTAAAGTCCATGTGACGGATACTTCTGCTGATGATATTGTCTCATTGAAATTTAACGTGGGAAACGGAGAGCTCGAGTTTAGCAAAGAAGATGATCAGTGGTACTATACTCCGGATAAAGATTTCCCGCTGAAGCAGAGTTATCCGGACGATATGGCTGAGACTGTAGGAAGTATTACGGCAGACCGGGAACTGAGCGGCGGGGATTCCATTGATGCATATGGTCTGGATGATCCTGCTTATACGATAGAATATACAGATGTAGATGGTAATACAACGGAACTGCTCTTTGGAGATATGACCGGGGATGATTATTATGTGATGCTGAATGGAAACGATACTGTCTATACCGTGGCGAGCAGTGTGATAGAACCGTTAAATCACACTCTGGACGATATGGCCCAGCTCGATGATTATCCGAGTATCGGCAGCGGCAATCTTGTAAAAGAAGTTATTACTCAGAATGGCGAGACGACGACCTATGACAGCGAGGATGAAGATCAGGCGGAAGATATTGCAGCCGTGGCGGGAGGATTAGGTGCAGTGACACTTTCTGAAGCGGCAGATTATTCCGTAGATGATGCGGATCTGGAAAAGTATGGTTTGGATGAGGCGTCGAGGATCACGGTCGAAGCCACATATACGCAGGATGACGAGGATCAGCTGCTTACTCTGTATATTGGAAATGAAGATGGTGATGGAAACAGGTATGTGATGATAAATGATTCCAGGATCGTATACCTGATCTCAGATGAGATATGTGATAACATTTTGAATGTCTGACAGTTCAGCGAGCGCCATTCGTAAAACCTCACTACGTGCTAATCGTGGCTGCCGCCACTGTTGTATAAATTTTATAGGATTTTAATTGACTTTGTCGGATAAACGGAGGAAAATATATTTCATATTTAACTTTGGCAGCAGGCTGGGTACAGACTGCTCCCACAAAACATAGCTGGTGTTCTGCGCGTGCGCAGGGATTTAAAAGAGTCATTCATGTAAAAAGGATGTATGGAAATGAAAGAAAAATTTATACGTTTTATGCAGGGAAGATATGGAATCGATCAGTTTTCAAAATTTCTTCTTGTTGTCGGACTTGTCATTGTGCTTGTGTCCTCAATTCTGGGAAACCGGCCAATTGCATTGATCCTGTATCTTGTGGGATGGGTTTTCGTGATTTATTGTTACTTCCGTGTCTTCTCGAGAAATGTAAGTAAGAGATATTCAGAAAATCAGACGTTTCTCGCCAAGACATATGGAATCAGAAATTTTTTTCAGAGACAGAAAAATATATGGCAGCAGAGAAAGGTATATCATATCTATACCTGCCCGTCATGTAAACAGAAAATCCGTATACCAAAAGGCAAAGGGAAAATTGAAGTAAGGTGTCCGAAATGCGGCGCTACTTTTATTAAGAAAAGCTGATTTTTGAGGGAAAGCATAGAGGCGCTGCTGTGCGGGAAATATAACGCCTGGATGGCAGCCTGTGTGTTGAAGGGAGAAGAAAAATGACAGATCCATACAGTATATTGGGTGTGGACAGAAATGCATCGGACGAGGAGATAAAGAAAGCATATCGAAGACTAAGCAGAAAATATCATCCGGATGCAAACATCAATAATCCTCACAAAGAGGAAGCGGAAGCAAAGTTCAAAGAAGTTCAGCAGGCTTATCAGCAGATCATGAACGAACGTGAGCGCGGATATTCCTCGGGCGGATATGGCCAGGACGGTTCGGGAAATGCATATAGCGGAAATTCCTATGGTGATTACGGCCCGTTCGGGGACTTTGGAAACTTTGGCGGATATGGCCCGTTCGGCGGTTTCGGCGGAGGAGATCCGTTTGGAAACAATGGTTCCTATGGACAGGGAAGACAGCAGAGCAGCAGTCAGTCAGAAGAAGATATCCATCTGCGTGCTGCTGCAAACTATATACGCAGCGGTCATTACAGAGAGGCTCTTAATGTACTGGACGGGATTAAAGACAGGAGCGCGCTTTGGTATTTTTACAGCGCATCCGCTAATTCCGGATTGGGCAATAACGTTACGGCTCTTGAACAGGCGAAAGAGGCGGTCAGGCTCGAGCCGGATAACACCCAGTATCAGATGCTGTACCAGCAGCTGCAGAACGGTGGAACATGGTATCAGCAGCGTCAGAGTTCATACGGCTATCCGGGAACATTTGATACGAGCTGCTGTGCGAAGCTCTGCATTGCAAACCTGTTGTGTAATTTATGCTGTGGCGGCAGCGGGCTGTGCTGCGGCGGATATGGCGGCGGGTATTACATTTAAAAATGAAATTTGTGAATTCCGGACTGAGAAAGTTTCAGTCCGGAATTTGCATTTATCTGCTTCGAACGGCTCCAATTCCCAGACCGCCCGGCCCCACATGAGTTCCGATACTCATTGTAAGCGGGAAGTATACAAGTTCCATATCGGGAAAATTCTTTCTCATTTCATCCTTAAATTCCTCCAGTTTATCCGGATCCATCATCGTGTTGGCAATACCTGCTTTTAATAGTCCCTCTTGTCTTAAGTGCGAGAGTCTGGAAGAGATATCTGATTTCACTGCTTCTGTCATGATACGAAAGGCTGATTTCATCCCACGGGCTTTGGCATAAGAATCGAGTTTATCGCCCTGTATTGTAAGCACTGGTTTCAGCTTAAGAATTGTTCCCAGGGCAGCGGCGGCTGCTGTGATACGTCCGCCTTTTTTCAGATATTCTAATGTGTCCACTGCAATGTAGATCGTGGCGTCCATGGCTTCTTTTTCAAGTATATCTTTGATCTCACACGCCGATTTCCCCTGATCAGCCAGTGTTTTTGCATCCAGTACGGCCAGTGCCTGCGTGACAGATATGCGATGGTTGTCAACTACGAAGACACGCCCCTTATAAGGATCATCGTCGGCAAGAAGAAGCGCAGTCTGGCAAGTATTGCTCAGACCGGAGGACATGGGAATAAATACGATTTCGTCATAAATTTTAAGAAGGTGATCCCACATATCGGTTACATCCCCCGGGGATGGCTGTGATGTGGTGATGACTGAGCCGGAAGTCTGTTTCCTATAAAATTCTTCCGCGGTGATATCTATACCCTCAAAATATGTCTTCCCATCTATGATAATAGGCATGGGAAGAACATGAATCCCGTAATTTGATTCTTCTGCGGGCATAATTCCGCAGTTGCTGTCTGTCATGATCGCGATATGCGACATATTATCCCCTCCTGAACATTTACTAATACCGCCATTTTTGCATAATTGACCGTTATTATAACAGGTGTTAAAATTATAGCAAAACATATAGTTAATAACAATGAACAATAATTAAAAATTGTTAGTTAATTATACAGAAAAGGGAAAATGATAAGAAATGGAAGACAGACGCATAACGAAAACGAAACGTAGTTTAAAAGAAGCGATGGTCAGTATGTTGTCAAAGGAAGATTTTGAGCATATTTCTATTACGGAATTATGCCGGGAGGCAGAGGTGAGCAGGATTACATTTTATTCCCATTATAATGACAAATATGCTCTTCTGGACGATATTTTTAACGATATGCTCCAGATTGGTACAGAGGATTACTACCGCAGGCAGAGAGAGAATAATCCGGCAGGAAAGCTGGCGGCAGGCTACGTGAATATGCTGGACGCGATCCTGGAAATCTATTATGACAGATTTGACTTCTTTCAGTATACGAATCCGGAAAAGAATCCATATCTCGCATCGCGCCTTTACAGCATCATTCTCGAGACGGTGGAGATGCATACGCTGCATGTAAAAAAGCGTCTGTCTCTTAAATATTCGCCAAAGAAGATAGCGGGGTTTGTATGTTTTGGTATGCTCGGGTTTGTCAATGAATCTCATGAAGAAAATACGCCTCTGGAAGAAATAAGACGGGAGGCAAGAGTACTGTTGAAAGATCTGATCAAGTCCGGGATACTGACAGAACATGAGGGGAAAGAATGAGATAGAAGAATAGAAAAAAGGTTAAAAAAATGGAAGCAACGGGGTTCGAACCCGTGACCTCTCGCGTGTGAGGCGAACGCTCATCCCAGCTGAGCTATGCTTCCATAAGAATAATTATAGCACTTTGCTACAAAAATGCAAATGCTGTTCAAAGAGTATAATAACAAAAAAGAGAACACTTGCTAATACAAGATGTTCTCCTTTTTTATGCGGAAGAAGAGACTTGAACTCTCACAGGATTAACTCCCACTAGAACCTGAATCTAGCGCGTCTGCCATTCCGCCACTTCC
Organism: Candidatus Mediterraneibacter surreyensis; assembly: GCA_019118885.1. Lineage (GTDB taxonomy): Bacteria > Bacillota > Clostridia > Lachnospirales > Lachnospiraceae > Mediterraneibacter > Mediterraneibacter surreyensis. Next base: position 16,040 of record DWYB01000031.1, read on the forward strand.
GCTCGACAAATGATATTCTATCATACGAGATTGAGTTTGTAAACCCCTAAATTTTATTTTTTATCAGGTGTTTGTCATGCGGGTGAAAGTATACAAAGTGTGTAAGAAAGTTATTGTTGACATATATCGATAATCTATATATAATATCAATATATAGATTATCGATATAAGGAGGTAATATAATGAAAGTTGATAAAAGCTTAATCTCGGGTAGTACTACGATGCTTTTGTTAAAGCTGCTCGAAGAGAAGGACATGTATGGGTATGAAATGATTGAATCGCTAAGAGAGCGCTCACAGAATGTGTTTGAGCTAAAGGCGGGAACTCTGTATCCTTTGCTTCACAGTCTGGAAGAAAAGGGGCTGCTCACTGTATATGAAAAAGAAACGGGCAATAAAGTGCGCAAATATTATAGCATTACAAAACAGGGGAGAAAGGTACTGGATGAAAAGAAAGCCGAGTGGGAGATTTATTCAAAAGCTGTCGCGGGCGTGCTCGGAATCATTCCGGTTTAATACAGGAGGGGAAGTATGAATAAGGAAGAATATATAAAGATCCTGACGGATCAGATCAGGTGTAAAATGGCTCGTCCGGAAGTAGCCCGGGAGCTGGAAGACCATATCGAAGATCAGACGAGAGCATTTATGAGTGAAGGGTTAGACAGGATAGAGGCCGAAAAGGCAGCGGTAAAAGAGATGGGGAATCCTGTTGAAACCGGAGTGGAGTTAGATAAGATACACCGGCCGAAAATGCCGTGGGGGACGATCTCACTGATTATTGTTCTGAGTATTCTATCGTGTACCTTTCAGTATTTTCTCAACCGGGAATATATAAAAGCGGGCGGAGACGGGTATGGCATGGGAAGACATATCATGTTTACGGCAACAGGGATTCTGGTAATGATCGGGGTCTGTTTTGCGGATTATACAAGGATAGCGGCCCGGGCCAGGGAACTGATGCTGGGGTGGATCCTGCTGCTCATACTTGGAAAGCAGTTCTTTGGAATTACGGTGAATGATGCTGAGCGATGGATTGCATTACCGGGCGGTCAGGCGGTAAATATACTGCTGATGCTGATGCTTACAGTACCGTTGTATGCTGCAATCCTGTACGGATACAGGGGAAAGGGCTGGTCTGTTATATGGAAAGGAGTACTGTGGATGGTACCCGGATGCTGGCTTGCCACACGGTGCAGCAGTATATGGATGGCATCCGTTCTTTTCCTGACTTATCTCATAATGCTCGGTCTTGCTGTTTATCACGGATGGTACCGGCTGCCGGGAAAAGCAGTATTTGCGGGAATATGTACTATTGCCGTGCTGCTTCCGGCAGCGACGGCAGCTTTGATATGGTTTTTTGGAGAGGATTATCAGAAAAGCCGCCTTCTGTTTTATCTGTCGCCGTTGATCGGCGCCCCTGGAGAACCGCAGGATATGATATCATATGGGATGACATATGTGAGGGAAATCCTGGGGAACAGCCGGCTGGTTGGCGCAGTAGATGCAGGAGTGCCTGATATTTCATTTGTTCCGGAACTGTCAGACTTTCTGCTTGTCGGTGTGGCAAGATATTATGGGATACTGGCGGCAGTGCTGCTGCTCGGACTCCTGCTCTTTCTGCTCCTGTATCTTCTGAGAGTTTCTCTCAGGCAAAGGAATCAGCTGGGAATGCTGATGGGAACAGGATGTGCGGTTGTATTCCTGATAGAGGCGGCTTTCTATCTGCTGAATAATTCCGGCGTCATGTACCTGGGAAATTACTGCCCGTTTTTCTCATATGGAGGAAGCGGAACCATCGTTATGTTTCTGCTTCTGGGAATCATGCTCAGCATCTGCCGGTATCAGAATACGGCGCCGGAACGTAAAACCGCCGGTTTCCTGTTCGGAATCCGGCGGCCGGTTGAAAGAATGAAAGGATGAACTGCTAATCCTTATAAATAATATTTCCGTTGCAGACGGTCATTTTGACCTTGCCGTACAGTTCCCATCCTGTGAATGGGGAATTGGAAGAAAGTGAAGCGTACTTCTCGGGAACCCAGCGCTCTTCCGGATTAAATATCACCAGATCTGCAGCAGCGCCCTTTTCAATCCTGCCTGCCGGCAGATGATACAGGTCGGCCGGATTTACGGTCATCTTTTCGAGAAGCTGCATCAGCGTCAGGTGCCCGGGGCGTACAAGAGTAGTGATACCCAGCGCAAGAGAAGTCTCAAGTCCTATGATCCCGCTTGGAGCGGCGGTAATAGATCGTTCTTTTTCCTCCCTGCTGTGAGGAGCATGGTCAGTTGCGATGAGGTCGATGGTGCCGTCTGCCAGTCCTTTTATGATGGCGAGACGGTCCTCCTCTTTGCGCAGCGGCGGATTCATCTTTGCAAGGGTTCCATATTTGAGCACAGCTTCATCGGTCAGTGTGAAGTGATGGGGAGTTGCCTCTGCATGGAGATTTGCGCCCATGTTTTTGAATATACGGACCAGTTCCACAGAACGTCCGGAGCTGATATGCTGGATTACAGTGTGTGCACCGGAACGCAGGGCAAGCATACAATCTCTCGCAACCAGAGATTCTTCCGCAATGGAGGGAGAACCATAGATGCCCAGCTGTTCAGAAACTGTTCCATGATTGATCCCGTTATTCTTGATGAATGCGGGATCTTCTTCATGCAGGCTGATCGGAACATCCAGTTTCTTTGCTGCTTCCATAGCCTGATAGAGAAAGGCGGCATTTTTCAGCGGGATGCCGTCGTCGGTAAATCCGCATGCACCTGCTTCTTTCAGAGCAGCCATATCTGTCATTTCCTCGCCTTTGAGAGAGCGGGAGACGCTTGCCGCCTGATAGATCCGTACTGCCTCATTTTTTGAGCGGCTGAGAATATCGCCTAATACTTCAGTATTATCTACAACCGGAGAAGTGTTCGCCATGCAGATCACGGAAGTGAATCCTCCTTTTGCTGCGGCAAGCGCGCCGGTGTGGAGTGTCTCCTTATAGGTGAATCCCGGATCACGGAAATGAACATGTGTGTCGATCAGACCCGGTGCAATTGTCAGACCGTCCGCGTCGATCACTTCTTCGCTGCCGGAAGGAGCGATATTATCTGCGATATCCTGTATTACTCCGTCTTTTATAAGAATATCAGCCGCGCAGGACTGGCCGGCGGCCGGATTTATGATCATACCGTTTTTAATAAGCATAAGAATCCTCCTTGTTTTTCTGTGTTCACATTCACAGCTCTTACGGCTTTTAGTATATCTTAACTGTCCGGACCATTGCAAGGACTTCATGAGCTGGATCGCTGCAAATAAAAACCGGGAGGACCTTCCTGCCTTGAGACAGGAGCCCTCCCGGTAACATCCGGACGCTTACAGTATCCTCTGCGTATTATATTTGACGGTAAAGATGACGCGGAATACCGTCTACCATTACAGGAGATACGTCGCCCTGGATGAGCGGGCGTACATAGCTGACGAATTCATCGGTTACATAGGAACCATCCTCGGTTACCCACTCACGGGGAACGAGTTTTTCGTCATTTGCGATCTTGTGAACGTCTTTTACCTCTGTGCCGCTCTGATACGGATCATCGGACAGTCGTTTGAGAACAACCATTTTTCCGGAATCTCCTTCATCTGCGGCTTTGACAGCGGCGCCGCCTACCTGATAAGCCTCCAGGATATCTACACGGGATGCACAGTGGGAAGCTGAGCGCTGCAGGGAACTAAGCTCGATCGCACGGGTTTTACAGCCAATTTCACCGGCGATGTAGCTTGCAAGATAATTAGCTGTGCCGGAGAGCTGTTTATGTCCGAAAGCGTCTACGAAATCAATGCTTTGTCCGAGTTCACATACGTAACGTCCGTCCTCAAGCCGGATTCCTTCAGAAATAGCGACTACTACGGACGATTTTTTTGTCAGAAGATCTTTTACTTTGGCTCCGAAAGCTTCGATGTCAAAAGGAAGTTCGGGCAGGTAGATCAGATCCGGTCCGGCGCAGTCCTCACCTTTGGCGAGGGCAGCGGCTCCTGTAAGCCAGCCGGCGTTCCTTCCCATGATCTCAACGATGGATACAAGTCCTTTTTCATATTCCAGACAGAAACTGTCGCGAATGATCTCTTTTACAGATGTACCGATATACTTTGCGGCGCTTCCGTACCCCGGTGTGTGGTCGGTCAGAGCGAGATCATTATCGATTGTCTTCGGACAACCGATGAAACGTGTGGGATGTCCTGTGATGATAGCGTAATCAGACAGTTTTTTGATTGTGTCCATAGAATCGTTTCCGCCAATGTATATAAATGCTTCGATATTGAGTTTGTTGAGGATATCGAATATCTTGTCGTATACTGCTCTGTCTTCGTGGATTTCCGGCAGTTTAAAACGACAGGAACCCAGGAAAGCTGCAGGTGTTCTTTTTAAGAGCTCTGCGTCAAGTTCATTTGTGATATATTCGGACAGATCGATATAACGTTCCTGCAGAAGTCCCTGAATACCGTGGAGCATTCCATATACTTTATTGGCCCCGCGGTCTTTAGCCGTGCGGTATACTCCTGCGAGACTTGAGTTGATCGCAGCAGTTGGACCGCCTGATTGTCCGACGATTACATTTCCTTTCATTTTATGTTACCTCCGTTTTGCAAATTATCAGTTTGAAAGTCTTGCTCTCAAAGCGTTTACATTACCAGTTTAGTGCATAATCACTAATTTGTAAATGAAAAAATATAAATAATAGACAATTTAACGAAAAAAGTTGAGCCGGAGGGAAAGACAGAAGAAAAAATGTTATACTGATAAAAACATACAAAATCAGACGTTGTGAAACAACAGCGCGGTATAGGAGAGGTGACAGATGAAAAAATATGACTATCTGATCGTAGGCGCAGGACTGTACGGGGCGGTCATGGCATATGAACTGGGAAGAAAAGGAAAACAGTGTCTTGTGATTGACCGCAGAGACCACATTGGAGGAAATATTTATTGCGAGGATATGGAAGGAATCCACGTACACAAGTACGGGGCGCATATTTTCCATACTTCGGATAAGCGCATATGGAATTATATCAACCAGTTTGCTGAATTCAATAATTATATCAACTCCCCGGTAGCGGTTTACAAAGATGAATTGTATAATCTTCCGTTCAATATGAATACATTCAGCAAAATGTGGGGCATACGCACGCCTCGGGAAGCAAAAGAGATCATTGAGAGACAGAGAAAAGAGACGGGTATAACCGAGCCGGCCAATCTGGAAGAACAGGCATTGTTCCTGGTTGGAAAAGACATTTACGAGAAACTGGTCAAAGGCTACACTGAGAAACAGTGGGGCAGAAAATGTACGGAACTTCCGGCATTTATTATAAAAAGGCTTCCGTGCCGTTTTATCTATGACAATAATTATTTTAACGACAGATATCAGGGCATTCCGATCGGAGGCTATACACCGATCATAGAGAAAATGCTTGCCGGTGCAGATGTGCGCACGGGGGTGGATTTTTTTGAGTTCAGGAAAGAAAATCCGGATATTGCGGAGAAGATTATTTTTACAGGTATGATAGACGAGTATTTTGATTATAAACTCGGCGCGCTGGAATACCGTTCTGTGCGGTTTGAGACGGAAGTGCTGGACTGTGAGAACTATCAGGGGAATGCTGTGGTCAATTATACGGACCGTGATGTGCCGTATACACGAATCATCGAGCACAAACATTTTGAATTCGGAACTCAGGAGAAGACCGTGATATCCAGGGAATATTCCTCGGAGTGGAGTGTGGGGATGGAACCTTATTATCCGGTTAATGATGAGAAGAATAATGCCCTTTTCCGGAAGTACAGAGAACTGGCGGAGCAGGAGGAAAATGTAATATTCGGGGGAAGGCTTGGAGATTACAAATATTATGACATGGATAAGGTGATCGCCGCAGCTCTGGATCGTCTGCAGACAATGGGGGAATGAATCGCCTGATGGCGCTGTGAACACCTGCCTGAAAAAGTGCTTGCATTTCCAGCGGACATAAAGTATGATACTACTACTTAGATCGATCTGATCTGATTCAAAAATCTTTATCATCAGTTTCTGATGGGTTTCGTTGGGAAAACGGATGTATTGGAGCTGACGCGGGAGTTGAGGGACTCCGGCGTCGGCTGAGTCGTACGGCCGAAGAAAATTGCATATGGAAAAAATGTATGAAGTTCTAAAGTTTATTGAACACGGTGCACATTGCAGGCAGAGTATGGACTGCGTACAGGGAACGCTTCTGCTCAACTATCTGAAAGACAATTTCCAGATTGAGAAAACAACGTTGATCAAGTGGTTTCGAGAGTTGGCGGTTTGCATGGATCAGTACCATAGAAGCCATAGCAGACAGAACTACCGTTATCTGAACCCCTGCAGTATTATTGTTTCAGAAGACGGCCCCCTTTTTCTGCTGGATATGGATGCGGCTGATAATGAATCTGTTATGAAGCAGATGCAGAAGAGGGCGGTGCGCAGTCATTTTGTGAAGCCGGTATATGAGATCGGAACAGGGAAGAATAATGAGGCGGATCTGTTTGCCTATGGGAAAACGATTCAGTTTATCCTGGCCTATACGGATGTGCACCCGGAACTGAACAGATGGGAAGAAAGGCGGTTGTCCCGGATTATTGACCGATGTACGGGAGAGTGCGGAAGAAAATATGATGATCTGCGGCAGGTTCTCAATGATCTGCCGGAAATTCCGAAAAGTAAGATTAACAGAACTGCACAAAGCGGCTGTATGAGAAGATCGGCAGGAGTGGTTGCAACCGGCGTTGTTTTGTGTCTGACTTTGGGAATTCTCCTTGGAGTGGGGAGAAAGGGTGTAATCCACAGCCGGGGAGCGCAGATTGATACATTTGGTGCGGAACAGGAAAATATGAAGCAGACAGCTTACAGGCAGGACCTGGAACAGACAGTTCAGACGCAGGTGTCTGCGGCATATTGTTTTTGTGATGCGGTTATAAAGACGGTCCGGGCCGCGGACGGTATGCCCGAGAAATTAAAACATCAGGGGCTTCTTCGGGAAACGATAGGAGCCTATGACCAGCTGCTGTTTCTTGAGGATGACAAAGAAAAAATCAAAGAGACTGCTTTGAAAAAGATGAAGCTGGAGATGGAGCAGGGGGATTATGAGCAGGCGATGCAAACGGCGGAAACCGCATCGGAGAAGATGGGCGGAGCTGAAGAGATAGCTGCGGCAGTTCGTCAATATGATGAAAACTAAGTTTACAGGAGATAAAAAATCCGGGATGCTGTCTGGCATCCCGGAAAGTGTTATAAAAGGGAGGATGCCGGGCAGCTGATCGGCTCAACTCCCGGCATGTATTATGAAAAAGTTTATTCAAAATAACTTGTCAGCGTCTTGTTTAAGTGTTGTTTCTTTGTTTCTCTTTCGATGGTTTTAGTATAGGGGAGAGAAATGAAGAAAACGTGATAAGATAATGAAAGATTTTTAAATGATAAATGAACAAAATATGAACAGAAGAAAATAGTAAAAGACCGATGGGGGAGCCATCGGTCTTTTGAGGGGAGTATAAATAATTAATAAGGGGTTGTAGAAAGTAACCTTTCTACATTGAACAGTATAATATACGGAATTGGAAAAAGCAAGAAAAAGTTTTGAAAAATACAAAATTCACCAATTCTCCCGATGCCGCAGTAAAATCCGTAATTCAGAGCGCATAAAAGCGAGTGAAAGAGACATACTAACTCTGAACCAAAAAAACAGGAGGGATTACTCATGGCAAAGAACTATAGTAATACAAACAATTCAAACAAAAACGCAAACTCAAAAAACAGCAATTCTTATGGAGATACACAGAGTAAAAACAGAAACTCCAATAAGAACAGCAACAATTCCCGTTCCAGTGTTTCTGACAGCAGAAATTGCGGCAGAAATATGAACGAATATGACGAGTCCGACCGGTATTGATCTGATCGGAAATTGTTTCTGAATATGCGGTAAAATGATGCATGGGGCAGGTAAAGTTCAACTTTACTCTGCCCCTGATTTATAGTAATATGTATACAGACAAAAAATAAGGACGGAAAAATTCATGGGAAAAATGGAATGGATCGCGCCCTGTCACTTCGGTCTTGAATCTGTTTTGAAACGCGAAATACAGGATCTGGGATATGAAATCGTGCAGGTTGAGGACGGCAGAGTGACTTTCAGCGGGGGAACGGATGTTGTGTACAGAGCGAATATTTTTTTGCGTACTGCGGAGCGAATTCTGCTGAAGGCGGCCAGTTTCCGGGCGGAGACATTTGACGAATTGTTTGAAAAGACCAAATCCATACCGTGGGAAGATTACATACCCCAGGACGGAAAGTTCTGGGTGACAAAAGCGGCGTCGGTAAAGAGTAAATTGTTCAGCCCGTCTGATATCCAGTCGATTATGAAAAAAGCTATGGTTGAGCGGTTGAAATCCAGGTATCATATCCAATGGTTCCCGGAAACCGGAGCTTCCTATCCGGTGCGCGTATTCCTTATGAAAGATACAGTGACCGTCGCTCTCGATACCACGGGAATATCTCTTCACAAGAGAGGTTATCGGCCGGTAGCGGGAAAGGCGCCCATAGCTGAGAATCTGGCGGCCGCTCTGATCATGCTCACGCCCTGGAAAAAAGACAGGATCCTGGTAGATCCGTTCTGTGGCAGCGGAACATTTCCTATTGAGGCCGCAATGATGGCGGCCAATATTGCTCCGGGAATGAACCGCTCGTTTACGGCAGAGTCCTGGACTAATATAATCCCCAAAAAAGGCTGGTATGATGCGGTGAATGAAGCTCAGGATCTCATAGATGATACAATAGATACAGACATACAGGGATATGATGCGGATCCGGGGGTACTGCGGACCGCCCGCAGAAATGCGGAGGAGGCCGGAGTCAGTCATCTGATTCATTTTCAGCAGAGAGAAGTGAAAGATTTAAACCATCCGAAAAAATACGGCTTTGTGATTACTAATCCGCCTTATGGAGAAAGGCTGGAGGAGAAAGAGAGCCTGCCCCGCATATACAAAGAATTCGGAGAGGCGTTCCGAAGGCTGGATGGCTGGTCTGCTTACATGATTACAAGCTATGAAGATGCGGAACGATATTTTGGAAGAAAAGCGGATAAGAACAGAAAAATATATAATGGGATGATACGGACCTATTTCTATCAGTTCTCCGGTCCTAAACCACCCAGACAGAAAAAGACAGAGGTTACAAAATAAGATGAAGAAGAGAATCATATTTGCGACAGGAAATGAAAATAAAATGAAAGAGATTCACATGATCCTGAAAGATCTGGGATTGGAGATCCTGTCCATGAAAGAAGCGGGAGTCGATATTGATATTGTGGAAGACGGGATGACATTTGAGGAAAATGCAGAGATCAAGGCAAGATCCGTAGCCAGAGTTTTGACAAATGACATTGTGCTTGCCGATGATTCCGGTCTGGAGATTGATTATCTTGATAAAGCGCCGGGAATATATTCTGCAAGATTTGCCGGAGAGGATACCTCCTACGATATTAAGAACCGTATCCTGCTGGACAGGCTTGAAGGAGTGCCGGAGGAAGAGCGAACCGCCAGATTTGTGTGTGCGGTGGCGGCTGTGTTCCCGGATGGAACAGTATCAACGGTCAGGAAGACGATAGAGGGCAGGATCGCGCAAGAATCCGCAGGCAGTAACGGATTTGGTTATGATCCGATCTTTTATGTTCCTGAATATGGTTGTACAACGGCAGAGATGACTCCTGAGCAAAAGAATGAATTAAGTCATCGGGGGAAGGCGCTCCGCGCTATGAGAGATATATTAAAAGAAAAAATGAGTGAGGATATATAATGAGGATACTGGTTGTCAGTGATACACACGGCAGGCATGCAAACCTGGATCGTGCGCTGGAAGAAGCAGGGGAGATTGATGCATTTATCCACCTGGGAGATGTAGAAGGGGGAGAAGATTACATAAATGCGGTCGTCAACTGCGAGAAGCATATGGTTCGTGGAAATAATGACTTTTTCTCGGATCTGCCAAGGGATGAAGAATTTTATCTTGGAAAACACAAGGTGTTTATTACTCATGGTCATGCTTATTATGTATCCCTTGATCCGGAATATATTTTTGAAGAAGGTATGTCTAGAAAGGCCGACATTATAATGTTTGGTCATACGCACAGGCCCTATTTTGAGCAGAAAGACGGGATCACTTTGATCAATCCGGGGAGTTTGTCTTTTCCCCGGCAGGAGAACAGAAAAGGCAGTTATATGGTTATGGAGATCGCGTCGGACGGCGGAATTATGTATGATCAAAGGTACCTTGGCTGAAAAGAAAAAAGGTATTTTAAGAAAAATATAAAAAGTTGTTGACATTAGGAAAACCATATAATATAATAGTCAATGCGCTACGGGAAAGACAGGATACGTAGTAATTTAGCGGGGTGTGGCTCAGCTTGGCTAGAGCGCCTGGTTTGGGACCAGGAGGTCGCAGGTTCGAATCCTGTCACCCCGATATGTGCGGGTGTAGTTCAATGGTAGAACACCAGCCTTCCAAGCTGGATACGTGAGTTCGATTCTCATCACCCGCTTTCTCACAGAAATGTGAGGACATTGCAAAATGATATTTGCATAAGAGTCTGTAGCTCAGCTGGATAGAGCAACGGCCTTCTAAGCCGTAGGTCGTGGGTTCGAATCCCCCCAGGCTCGTTATGGTGGGTATGGTGCAGTTGGTTAGCGCGCCAGATTGTGGTTCTGGATATCGTGGGTTCGAGTCCCACTACCCACCCTTTTTCTTTTATATTCATACTGGCATGCAGTGTCAGACATAAGTCTTTAATGGGCTATCGCCAAGCGGTAAGGCACAGGACTTTGACTCCTGCATTCGCTGGTTCGAATCCAGCTAGCCCAGTTGAGCTTTACTTTCGGGTAAGCGGGAAAAGAAAATAAGGGCGTGTAGCTCAGGTGGTAGAGCACTTGACTTTTAATCAAGTTGTCCGGGGTTCGAATCCCCGCACGCTCACTGGAATAACAGGCGGAAAACCTTGATGAAAAGGTGTTTCCGCTGTTTTATTCTGAAAAAAGGATAAGCGGATATGGCGGAATTGGCAGACGCGCCAGATTTAGGATCTGGTGTCTACGACGTGCAGGTTCAAGTCCTGTTATCCGCATTGTACCAAATCTCTGAATCGCTTGAAAACACTGTGATTCAGGGATTTTTATTTTGTATTTTTAAAGAAATGGGGCACAAAAGGGGCAAACTTAAATCAGCTTTACGTTCCGGATTCGCTCTTTCTCTTTCTCTTTCAGCTTTTCGGTGATATGCAGATAGATCTCTCGCGTGACCTTGCTGTTCGCATGGCCCAGTCGCCGGGATATTGTATCGATATCAACTCCCTGCTCCAGCATCAGACTTGCATGAGTATGACGGAGCGTGTGCGGTGTGATCCTGCGTCTGATCGTCTTTTCAGCGTTTTCCCGGAGATATTTGTTATAAGCGTAAAAACTTACGTGCTCCCCGTTATCGCCCATAAAAAGCAGGTTTCCGGCGCTGATAGACACCACTGACGCGCCTACTGCCTGCGCTACGATACTTTTGCACAGTGCATACAGATCATCCTGCATATATACGTCCCTGACAGATGTGCGTGTCTTAGGCGTCGTGATAACATCATTGACAGAATCATAATTCTTTGAGACGTGGATCACGCGAGCCTTGAAGTTCAGATCTGACCAGAGCAGCGCCGCAGCTTCTCCGAACCTCAGTCCGGACAGAACGAGAAACTCTGTCAGATCCCTCCACTTTCGCACTGACATTGCAGCTATTAGTGCAGCCACCTCTTCCGATTCGAGAAATTTATCTTCAATCTTTGCGCGGTGCGGCAGATCCGGAAAAGGTTCGAGCTTTTCGAGATACGAGATGTCTTTCACATAGTCGTTCCGGTATCCCCATCGAAGCAGAGATTTCAGGCGCGCAAGATGCTCATTCAGTGTGCTGTGTTCCTTTCCGGTCGCAAGTAGTGACTTCCGGATGTATCCAGCGTTGATCTTACTGACAAGAGTATCTGCGCCGAGGATGCTCATAAGCGTCTGGCACGCAAAATAGTTTCTTCGGTATGTAGACTGCTTCACCGTCTTTTTCTGCTCTTCCCTGTATTTTTCTACCAGATCGGACAATGTTGTCTTGTCCGGCTCCTGTCCTGCCCGATCTATCTTATCCAGCAGTGCTTTTTGAGCCTGCTTACGGCTCTGCGAGGTGTTTTTATCGAGCACAATGCTTACGCGCTTATATTTGCCTGTCAGAGGGTCCGTGTAGCGTTCAATGAACTTATACTTTCCTTTCTTAGTTTCTTCTACCCACATAATCATCTTCCTTTCTAAAAATAAGTATAAAAATAACAGCCAGCCGGAACGAGTGTTCCGCTTGCAAGGCTGCCCCGAAGATGATACAATGTTTTAGGAACGTACTGCATCAACCTTCGGGAATGTAGTCATTTTTCCGCTCTGGTGTTGGCGCACCGGGGCGGTTTTTAATTAATAAACTATAAAATCTACAATCTGTGGGGCCTCATTAGTTCCAGAAACCTTGGCTTCGCAAGTCATTTCGGCTTCAGTTCCAACAGCATTTGTTACGGTAGCAGATGCTTTCAAAAACCATGTGTTTTCATCCAAAGCTTCTTCTGCTAATTTTCCCATTATATAGTGCAATTCAAAACCGTAAGGATATTGATCTTCACCATATTTTTCGACTGTCTGCCAAGCGTAAGAAGCCCCTAATTTGTTTTGGAGCGTATTAAGCATGTTTTTATTTGCTTCATTTGCTGCGACATTCTCTTTTGTATTAACAACTATTTCTATAGTTTTATTATCGATATCGAAAGATTTGATATCAGTAACAATCCATTTAGAAAGTTCATCTTCGGTATATACGGACAAATCAGCGGTTATTTCAAGGTCCGAGTCTTGATGAAAGAAAGTTGCCGTATACCCGAGTTCAGATAATTTATTCTGAGCATCTGGCAAAGGCAGATTTATGAGTTTATCCAACTGTTCTTGCTCAATCTCATTCGTTTTTTTGCACTGCAAATCAATTTTTACGTCTTTGGTTTCTTTACTTCCGGCCTCAGGAGACTGTGATGTTACAGTCCAATTAGAAGAATCCAACACCATACTGCTTTCACTAGAGGCATCGGCAGTTAGAGTTACATCAGTAAAACCAGCATCATTTAGTTTGTTTACAGCCTCTTCTGCATTCATTCCTGTAACATCTTCCACGGCTATAGTTTCTTCTTTACATGCGGTTAAAAAGAAAACTGAAACACATACCAGAGCTAATGCAAAAATACTTTTTAGTTTCATAATTACCTCCCTTGTAATTTCTGAGAACACCACTATATAAACGCGTAAGCGGTTATACCTTTTCCATGACTGCCAGATTCGGGATAAAATAGATTGTGTAATTATCAATCTCAGTACATACACCGTACTTATCTCTGTAGCAGTCGATACATTCCTGTAAATATTCTTCTGTCACATCTAGTTTTTCAGCCATTTCATGACGGCTATGACATCCGGCGCGGAATGCATTAATGATACCGGACAGCCCAATCAGCTTGTTGTATCCCCACAGACGGGCCTGACGCTCCTGTTTGCGGTTTCGGACATCATTCATATCAAGGATATTTCCAACTGATGTATGATGGTGTCCGAGCTCTTCTGCGAGGACGCAGGTCTTTTCTATATTTGTTTCAATATCTTGACGGATAGCAATCCGTTTGCCTTTGATTCTTCCGTTGTTATATTTCAGGGGCTTTTCCTTTACGATAAGCCCCTCCTGATGAGCTTCGTCTAAAAGTGCTTCATAATTCATAAGTCAACACCTCCAGTCTATAGTGTAGTATAAAGCTTGTCCTATAAACTGGTCTTAGAAGTTATCATCATCCATAATGTCATTATCAGATGTGTCTGTGCCGTCTGGGATGTCTATGTCAGTACGAGCATTTGCGGCATCAGCCTGCAACGCTTCGTCCATTTCTTGAATGGAAAGAAGTTGCTCCACGTAGTTATCTGCTTTTTTACGATTTATTTCCAACAGCTGTAAATAACTGGTGAAGTGATTCTTCTCCTGAGGAGATAGTGCAGATATATTATTTATTACTTCAAACAGGTTATCATTTGCGAAAGCGTTTCCGATATCTTCGTCGCTTATAGTTTCCCACCCCATTAAATAGGCAGGAGTTGTTTCAAGTGCTTTTGCAAATATAACAATTTTATTTTGCGGAAGCCCTCTTCCATCAATTTCTATTTTATTAACGGAAGAACGGGATTTATAACCCACTTTCTTTGCAAGTTCTTCTTGTGACATTCCAAGTTCTTCACGTCTTTTCTTTATCCTATCTCCAATATCCATTTGTTTCACCTCCTGATAATTGGATATTATCACATTGTAGAAAAAAGTTCAACAATAATTGAAAAATAATGTTGACAAAATTGAAACACAGTGATAGCATATGAGTGTAGACAAAATGTCAACAAAAAATCAGGAGGTGATATGGTGACAGATACAAAAGAATTGAATAGGCTTATCCATGAATCAGGACTTACAAAAAGCTATATAGCTAATAAACTTGGAATATCGCTCTATTCTTTTCAGCTAAAAAGAGAGAATAAAAGGCAGTTTACAGCGGAGCAGATAAAAATTCTTTGCGAATTACTTGATATAAAGTCGCTTAAAGAAAAAGAAAGAATTTTTTTTGCTATAAAAGTAGACAAAATGCCAACAATAAAATGAAAGGAGAATAAATGCAGGAATTAGTAAAGCTGAAAGGAAATGATGTTTTTACAGACAGTCTGATTATTTCAAGTGGAACGGGAGTTGCTCACAGGAAATTGAAAGAGGCTATCCGAAAGCATCAAAAAGTGATTGAGCGGTTCGGAAAACTTTCTGCCCCATATCAGGCAGAAAGTACCGGAGGCAGACCAGAAGAGTATTATCTTCTGAATGAAGAACAAGCGACATTCCTTATAACTCTTTTGAAAAACACAGAGCCGGTGGTTGAGTTCAAAGCCAGATTGGTTTCAGAATTCTACAAAATGCGTCGATTCATCCTTGAGCGGCAGACTCAGACATGGATTGAGACCAGACAATCCGGAAAACTGACACGTAAGGCAGAGACAGACACAATCAAGAAACTTGTAGAGTATGCCAAGAGTCAGGGGAGCACACATGCAGATATGTTGTATATAACATATTCAAAACTGGCGAATAAGATGGCGGGCATCCAGAAGAGAGACGAAGCTACGGTGATGCAGCTTAATAATCTGTCACTGATGGAGAACATTATTCTTCATGTGATTGATACAGGAATCCTAACTGGCAAGCATTACAAGGAGATTTATAAGGACTGCAAGAAGCGGTTGGAAACAGTGAGGGATTTAGCATATCTCGAGGCAACGGCATAATACACCGAAAAGAAGGGAGGCAAGACTCCCGCGGATCGAGAGCAGGAATCAGATAAGGAGGTGAGCTAAATGAAAGTATTAAGCCGACAGACATACATGGATACTGGGCAGAGTATACCGCGCTTGTTCATGACAGCACAGCAGCTGTCCGAGTATGAGGGCATGACACCGGCGAGGTACCAGCAGATATTCCGCGAGATATCAGCATGGATTGATAATGGCAGGTATCCCGAGACAGCCATGAGCGATAGCAAGCCGCATAGTGTTAATTATTACGTTTATCGCGACTACATGGCTAACAGATCTAAACTGAGAAATCGGAATTTGAGAAAGACGGTGAAGCCGTTCAATCCTGCGGAAATCGCCGCAATATGCCCGATGGTCAGGGAAGTTGTAGTAATGGGGGAATAGAAAGGGGTGAGAGCATGAGTGATATGAGAGAACTGATCCCGCAGCTGGATGTGATACCGGTCGAGCGGACAAGCCTGATTCCGGCACCGGCAGAGAAACCGAAGCGTGATCCGGCGCCGATTAGACGGAAGAGAGATAAGACGGTACGATGGCTGATCAGAGTGTTGGCGGCATCATTAACGATGAACATGCTGCAGTGGGTGATCATCTACATACTGCAGGCTGGGCCTATCTGAAGGGAGGTGGACATTGTGGCAGCAAGAATCATGGGATATGCGGAATTCGAGAGATATTACGAAGCCACGAAGAAGGAACTGGCGTATATGAAACCGGGAGATACGAAGCG
>DWYB01000032.1 GCA_019118885.1 Candidatus Mediterraneibacter surreyensis
ATGGAAGCCTCAGACACGGTAAGGAAGAATAACTTCTGATGGAGAGGGGAATCCCTCCTTCAGTTATTCATTTAGACTTTGTAACTATTAACCCGTAGTCATTATTGACTACACCATTATTATACTAGGAGGTATATTATGAAACGTAAACTATTCGTTATCATGATTGCGGCATCCATGGTTATGACCATGGCAACCGGGTGCGGAGGGGAGAAAAAAACTGAGCAAACTGTTGAAAGCATAGAAGAAAAAGAACCGGTAACAGCCGTAACCTTTACCGGAGAAACTGCCTTTACGGCAGTGTAGGGAGAGGCGGCCGCTTTCTCTGATCTGATCTCCAAAGCAGAGGTGGAGAGCGGGTATAACCCGGAAACAGTGGACAACTATGATTTTGATATTTATGCGTCCAACGTCCAGAGTAAGGCGGGAGATGACAGCAACATCAAGGCTGTTAGCGTCAAAGACTCGAATGTCGAATTCCAGAAACCGGGACATTATACAGTAACTTATGAAGTGACCTTCAGGAAACCGATCAAAGTAGATGTGCCGGTAAAAGACGAGACGAATACATCGGACAAGTCTGATGCGTCGGAAGACATTACATCTGTTGAGATTCCAACAGATGTGGCTGTTGTTGGAAAAGACGAAGAGGATGATGTGGAAGCGGATGATATCATCCGTGAGAATGTAAAACCGGAAACCGGGGACAAAGAAGAAACAACTGCAGATAAGGAGAATTCTTCTGAAACAAAATCCAATGAAAAAACATCTTCCGGCAGCAGTAGTTCGTCGAGTAAAAATGGATCTTCGGAAAGCAGTGCATCTTCATCCGGCAGTTCTTCATCTGGCAGTTCTTCATCCGGTGGCAGTTCTTCCGGAAGCAGCGCATCAAGCGGTTCATCAGGCTCATCTGGCGCAGGATCATCCGGCGCTGCGAGCGCTTCACATACTCATTCGTGGAAAGAACATACCGCTAAACGCTGGGTGTCCAACATGGTAACTGTAGTCGATACCCCTGCGCAGACAGTATACGGTGCCCAGCTTTACACTAAGAATGCGGACGGCACATGGACTAGCAACGGGGCAATCTACTGGTTTGAGAATGGTTTCACCAGAGATGATCTTGGCGCTATTATTAAAGATAAAATGAAGGATATATTGGAAATTACGTGAATGTTTCAAAAACTGTACCTGCTGTGACGCATACAGAAGATCAAGGGCATTACGAGACCTATGTAGATTACTATTACTGCTCCTGTGGTGCAACGAAAAAAACCTGACTTGTGATATTGTGTCTGCACTGGATGCGGCGGAACAAAATAAAAGGAAAAGGACTGGTCTGGGCATTTTGTTCAGACCAGTTTTTAAGCTATTTCACTGTGTGCCATGAGATAAGGAATCAATATGTCCAAACTTTCAGAAAAACAAAAAATTATCAAAGACAGAAATGCTAAAGTTACTTCTCCGGCTGGCTGACCTTAAGTAGATTTTCTATCTTTGATAATTCTCAAAAACCGCGTAAATAAAAGAAAAATCGGAGTGACAGGATTTGAACCTGCGACCTCTACGTCCCGAACGTAGCGCTCTACCAAGCTGAGCCACACTCCGATAAAAAAGGGAACATGCTCTTCGCAAATTCCCAGCTACGGAAAAGGGACTTGAACCCCTACTAACAGAGTCAGAGTCTGCTGTGCTGCCAATTACACCATTCCGCATCAAATTTTCTTGTCGCTCACAAGCAACATGGTTATTATAACAGACTTTGCGGAAAAATCAAGCACTTTTTTAAATTTCTTTATAATTCGATTAATCTGGAAATTTTTCTGAATTTCCTTTTCTTTTACTAAATTTTAAAAACATTTTACAAAAAAATCCATATAATGTTCATATTTTCTCTTTATACTTTAACGATGAAAATTCTGAATGAAAGGAGCTGATAGAATGATAACGGGAGTGTTGAATACTGATTCAAATGCAGGCATCTATATTTCTGATGAAAAACAGTCGAGAAATGTTAACGTCAGGCCGGGACAATATCTTTATTTAGCTGTTAATGATTGCTGGATACCGGTAGTTATTTGTTATTCTCCGCGATCACACGGCTGGGTTTTTCAGAATTTGGAGAATATAGATATTGAGGGACAGAAAGTCATGATGAAATGACGGAGGCGGTAAATTTACCGCGGATTTGGTCCTGTACACAATATGTCATGGAATGTTAATAATTTTTAAACAAAATATAGTATTTTCTTAAAAAGTACCCGTTATAATTATGATATTCTCCGATGGAGAATTTTACATAAAAGATAAATGGGAGATAAGAAAATGCTTTGGATAAAACGGCTTCTGAGACGCCGATATAACTATAATGGAATTATTCTGTGCGCACTGGTTTTTTTTGCGATTGGAGCCACGGCTTTCTGTATGGTTGCAAACAGTAAGGAGAGTGCAAAGGAAAAAGCGAGAGCAGAACAGCTGTTGAAGGGAGAAGGAAAGGAACTGAACAGTGCCGCGGCAGCGGTGAAGAAGGTTGTGGAAGAAAAGCGGGCGGAAGTTTCATCTGTTTATCCCGGGGTACCTATTGGAACGACGGAACCTAAAGATGATGATAAGGT
The DNA here is from genome assembly GCA_019118885.1 of Candidatus Mediterraneibacter surreyensis. GTDB lineage: Bacteria > Bacillota > Clostridia > Lachnospirales > Lachnospiraceae > Mediterraneibacter > Mediterraneibacter surreyensis. The sequence goes on from DWYB01000032.1 coordinate 2,616, forward strand.
TGTGTACCTTACATTTGATGACGGCCCTTCGGAAAATACGAAGAAAATACTTGATATTCTTAAAGAGTACAATGCAAAAGCCACATTTTTTATAACAGGCGCAAATAAGGATTGCAGATCTTATATTAAGGAAGCTTACGAAGCCGGGCATACGATCGGCCTTCACACCAATACACATGATTATGATAAAGTGTACGCGTCAGATAAAGCATATTTTGATGATCTGGCCAAGGTTGGTGAAGTGGCAAAAGAACAGATCGGATTTGTTCCATGTTTTATCCGCTTCCCTGGGGGATCGTCCAATATGATATCCGCCAAGTATAACAAGGGTATCATGACAAGACTTGTGGAATCCGTTCAGGAGAAAGGTTATCAGTATTACGACTGGAATGTTGACAGTGGAGATGCGGCAGGGTGTAATAAGGGAGAAATCGAGGAAAATGCTACGACGGATAAAATGAACCATATTATGATTCTCTTCCATGATGCGCAGACAAAGGAGGCTACAGTTGAGGCTCTGCCGGCGATCTTGAAATATTACAGTGAACATGGATATGAGTTCCGCGCTATTGACCGCAGCAGTTACGTGTGCCATCATAGAGTGCAAAATTAATTATAGTTTGATTGACCATACCCTCTTCCGATAAGAAGCTTATTCGCTCTGATCGGGAGAGGGTATGGTTTTATAAGATGCATTTTAAGAAAAATAGAAATAAACAGAGTATTAAAGCAAGAATTCTAAAAATGTGAGCAATATGCAAATTGACGGATTTCTTCTTTTCACCTATGCTTATTTCAAGTAAAATGTATAAAAGAGTGTAGAGTAAATAGTAACTAAGAAACAATATTATCCAGGCATGGTGCTGAAGACAGATATTCCAATTGTGGACGGAGTGGATGTGACGAAATATCAGAACATCCCCAGATCCGTCGATTATTTCTTTGACATTCCGGAAGAGATGCCGAAGTATATTGCAAATGTAAACAAAGAAGGTTACGGGCTTTTGCAGGTATCGACGAAACGTCTGCGCAGCAGAAAGTTCTTCTCCTGGGGAAAATGCAATGCTTCGGATCACTGGCAGGAGTTCCTGACGGATCAGGCGGGCAGATATGTGGAGATACAGGCCGGTCTGGCAAAGACGCAGTACGGCTGCCTTCCGATGGCGCCGCACACCGCTTGGGAGTGGGTGGAACGTTACGGGCCGGTACAGGTTGATCCGGAGATGCTCGATAAGTCCGGGAAAGAGAGGACAGCATGGCTGACCGGAAAGCTGATGGAAGAAAAGATACCGGAAGAGTTGGAGAATCGCAGGATTTCCACAAAGAGTCTGGCGAAGAGCCCGGCCGAAGTGATCTGGAAGGGGAGCGGATTCGGAGCAATGCGACCGTATACAAGAGGTGCGGAGCACCTTGCCTTTGAGATGAAAGAGCCGGGTCTCCTGAGATGGAAGGAATTTCTGGAAGCCGGAAAACTCGGGGAAAAGGATCCGTTGGAGAGGCCGGATGAATTCTGCGTGGATCAGGAGAATTACCCGCTGCTGGAACAGGCTGTGGACGGGGAAGAAGCAAAAAACTGGTATGCATGGTATCTGCTGGGAATCGGTTATTACACGGCGGACAGGTGGGAGGACTCCCGCAGGGCGTTTGAACGGTCATGGGAACTGGAAGAAAATCCTTGGGCGGCTCACGGAACTGCAACGGCCTGCATGATGTAGGATGCAAAAGAACCGGCGGCGCTGTGGATAGCCAGAGGAATCGCTATGAGAAAAGAGGATGTTTCTTATCTTAAGGAAGGAATGAAGCTTCTGTTCCAGTGTGAATCATACGGGACGCTCAAACAGATATATGAAGAACTGAACGAGACCATGAGGAATGTCGGCAAGCTGAAGTTCCTTTATATCAGCGCGCTCCATGCATTGGGAGAAGACGGCAGAGCTTACGAACTTCTGGAAGAAAACGGCGGACTGGAGATGGAGGATATCCGTGAGGGTGAGGATTCCATCGCACAGCTTTGGACAGAACTCAAAGAATCTGTGACGGGCGAGAGGGGAGAAGTTCCCTATCGGTATGATTTTAAGGCGTATTAAGACTTATCGACTTACGCCCTGTTCTGTGCTATGATTATACTCATGTAATTATAGCACAGAACAGGGCATTTTTAATGGAAAGAGGTGAAATCTATGCATTTTGATATGTCACAATTTGACTCTTACCGTGAAGATAACCGCCGCGAAGTAAAAAAAGCCAAAGACGGACTTCCAAATTCATTATGGGAGACATACTCGGCTTTTGCTAACTGTTATGGAGGAGTCATCATCCTGGGGGTAAAAGAGAATAAGGACGGAAGCTGGCATATAACCGGACTTGATAATGCGGCTAAACCGAGAAAAGACTTCTGGGATACGATAAATAATAAAAATAAAGTTTCGGTAAATCTGCTGACGGACAATGATGTGGAGATATTTGAAGAAAACAATGGTATCATAATGGTTATCCATGTTCCCAAGGCAAAGCGTGAACAGAAGCCGGTTTATATAAATGGAGATGTGTTCAATGGTACTTTTCGCAGAAACCGAGAGCTAGAGAACTGGTAAATGAACTTGTAAAATCAGGCAGAATAGAGGCAGTAGGAAAAAATAGAGGGCGCAGATACAGATTAAACAAAAAATAAAGAACAGAAAGGGGTATTTTCATGGAAAATACGTCTGCGAATAGAGAGAAAACCACGACGGAAAAAGCGGCGAAAAACATTAATATCGGTCTTGTCGCCCATGTCGATGCAGGGAAAACAACATTATCGGAAGGAATGCTATACTTAAGCGGGGCAATCCGGAATCTTGGCCGGGTCGATCACGGGGATGCATTCCTCGATACATATGAGATGGAGCGGGAGAGAGGGATTACAATCTTCTCAAAGCAGGCGGTGCTTACATGGAAAGATCTGGAGATCACGCTTCTGGATACGCCGGGCCATGTGGATTTTTCCGCTGAGATGGAGCGGGTGCTCCAGGTACTGGACTGTGCGGTACTGGTGATCAGCGGTACGGACGGCGTCCAGGGGCACACGGTTACTCTCTGGAGACTTCTGAGACGATATGGCGTTCCGGTCTTTATTTTTGTCAATAAGATGGACCGGGAGGAAACGGACCGCTCAAAGCTCATGGAAGAATTGAAGGGAAGACTGGATGAAAGGTGTGCGGACTTCGGTATGCTGTTCGGCGGGAACGGCAGTCCGGATGAGTTTGAGAGCCTTGCTGTCTGTGATGATGAGATGCTGGAGGAATATCTGGAGACGGGAACGATATCAGCGGATACTTTAAGGAGTAAGATCGCGGAAAGGAAAGTGTTTCCCTGCTGGTTCGGATCAGCGCTGAAAGCGGAAGGGATAGAAGAACTTCTGGACGGGATCGGGGAATTTGCCGTCCGGCCGCAGTATCCGGAAGGATTCGGAGCGAAAGTGTATAAAATATCCAGGGATCCCCAGGGAAACAGGATGACATGGCTTAAAGTGACGGGCGGAAGGCTGAATGTAAAGGAGACTCTGCCCGGAACAGAAGGAAAGGTAAACCAGATTCGCATTTATTCCGGAGAAAAATATGAGCTGGTACAGAGTGCGGATGCGGGGAGAGTCTGCGCAGTTACAGGCCTGGAGCATACATATCCCGGTCAGGGGCTCGGTGGAGAAGATGATTCGGATATCCCGGTTCTGGAACCGGTGCTGACGTATCGTCTTGAACTTCCGGAAGGATGTGACGTCCACGGAATACTTAATAATCTGCGCCGTCTGGAAGAGGAAGAGCCGGAGCTTCATATCGTGTGGATAGAGGAAACGCAGGAAATCCATATCCGCCTTATGGGAGAAGTTCAGACAGAAGTGCTCCAGCGTCTGATCAAAGAACGTTACGGCGTCCTTGTAGAATTCAGAGAGGGCAGGATCATTTACAAAGAAACGATCGGAAATACAGCAGAGGGAGTCGGGCATTTTGAACCGCTGCGTCATTATGCGGAAGTGCATCTTCTTCTGGAGCCGGGGGAGAGAGGATCCGGCCTTCAGTTTTCATCCAAGTGCAGCGAGGATGTTCTGGACCGGAACTGGCAGAGACTGATCCTGACTCATCTGGATGAAAAGGAACACAGGGGAGTGCTGACCGGATCTGCGCTGACTGATGTGCGTATCACTCTGATATCCGGCCGGGCACATCAGAAGCATACAGAGGGCGGGGATTTTCGTCAGGCTACATACCGGGCGGTGCGCCAGGGACTGATGAAAGCGCAGGGTGTACTGCTGGAGCCATACTATGAATTCCGTATGGAGCTTCCGATGGAAAACGTAGGACGGGCAATGACAGATATCCGAAGGATGAACGGTACTTTTGAAGGACCTGAGACAGAAAACGGACAGGCTGTGCTTACCGGAAGCGCCCCCGTATCAGAGATGAGAGGGTATCAGAAAGAGTTTTCGGCGTATACAGGCGGATTCGGAAGAATGTCCTGTACGTTGAAAGGATATGATATCTGTCATAATGCAGAACAAGTGATAGAGGAGATCGGATACGATCCGGACAGTGATATCGAAAACACGGCGGATTCTGTATTCTGCGCTCACGGGGCAGGCTATATCGTGCCCTGGTATGAGGTGGAGAAACATATGCATGTGGAAAGCGGATGGCAGGATCCCTCTTCCGGAGATGAGGCTGAGGCGGCAGCAGTTCCGCCGCGGCCGGCTGCCCGCACGATCGAGCTCACTCAGGAAGAACTGGATGCGATCTATGTACGCACACCGGATCCGGTGAAGAGAAAGGTGAGCAGCACGCCGGTAAAAGTATCGGCTGATTCTGAAGCAGAGCGGAAAAAGAGACGTTCAGATGTGCCGGCAGACAAGAGAAAGAAGCCGGAAGGAGAAGAATATCTCCTTGTCGACGGATACAATATCATATTTGCATGGGATGAGTTGAGAGAACTTTCAGAGATCGATCTGGCGGCGGCAAGGGGAAAACTTGCGGATATTCTCTGTAATTATCAGGGATACCGGAAATGTACGCTGATCCTTGTATTCGACGCATATAAAGTAGAGGGAAATCCCGGTGAGGTTTCCAAATATCACAATATCCATATCGTCTATACGAAGGAAGCCGAGACTGCGGATCAGTATATTGAGAAAACCGTGCGAAAGATCGCAAAGAACCATCATGTGACTGTGGCGACGTCAGATGCACTGGAACAGGTTATCATACTCGGACAGGGGGCGCACCGTATGTCTGCAGCAGGACTGAAAGAAGAAGTGGAGCTTGCGCTAAGTGAAATCCGCGGAGAACATCTCGGGAAAGGCGACATCCTGCGAACGTATCTTTTCGATTATCTGGGAGAGGATACGGCAAAAGAAATGGAAGATGTGAGGCTGGGAAAGAAGAACTGGACCGTATAAAAATACAGAAAGTGGACGTTTTGATAAAACCAGTCGGGTGATAATATACTGTAGCAGATAAGATTATACAGAAAAGAGGAATCACCTATGGAGAAAAGAAATGAAACGTTGATAAAACTGGCGCAGACAGGATTGATGGCAGCACTGTGTTTTGTGACATTTACGTTTTTTCAGATAAAGATACCGATGCCTGGCGGAGGAGCGACATCTTTTCATGTGGGAAATGCATTCTGCGTGCTGGCGGCGCTGATCCTGGGAGGATGGTACGGCGGTCTTGCCGGAGCGATCGGACTGGGAATCGCGGATATGCTGGATCCGGTGTATATCACGGGAGCGCCCAAGACATTTGTACTGAAACTCTGTATCGGTCTGATCACGGGATTGATCGCTCACAGGATTGCGAAGATCAATGAGAGCAGGGATAAGAAGTATATTTTCCGCTGGAGTATGATCGCTTCAGCCGCAGGCCTTGCTTTTAACGTGATCGCTGATCCGCTTGCCGGATTTTTCTATAATCAGTATATACTGGGACAGCCGCAGCAGATTGCAGAGGTACTGGCGAAGTGGAGTACGGCCACAACTTTTGTAAATGCGGTATTGTCGCTTATTATTGCAGGCGTGCTCTATAATGCACTCAGACCGGTCCTGCTGAAGACGGGGATCATCCATCCGGGTAAGATAAATACGGCCGGTACAGTTTAACGCCGGACTTATAAAGGTTCAACAAAAATTTACAAATTATTTGGTGATTTTATTTATACGGGATGGTATTATTATAAAAGTACTGAAATAGTATATTACGATTATGAGAGTGAGGTATGAGAAATGAATTGCATCAAGTGTTATCGGGAAATACCGGAAGGTTCGAAATTCTGTCCGCATTGCGGAGCGCGGCAGCCGGATGCGCCCGGTGCTGAGACGACAGATGCGCAGGCTGATATGAATACAAATACGCAGTCGGGTACACAGGGTGAGGCACAGCCATATTCGCAGCCGGATACACAGAGTTATTATCAGACTCCTCCGGTATATCAGACTTCCTATGAGCCGAAGAAAGAGATCAACTGGGTGCCGTATCTTGTACTGGCTATCATATCTCTGGTTTGCTGCTGCCCGCCGTTTGCTATCGTAGCGATTGTATACGCGGCCAAGATCAATAATGCAATGAGTGCAGGAGATTATGCGGAGGCGGAGAGATGTGCCAGACGGGCCAGGATCTGGATCATTGTTGCTTTTGTAGTGGGCTTTTTTGTTCAGCTTATTTTCGGCCTTCTCATGTATTCCGGATTCATGGGATCCTATTATTACTATTACTAGAATAAGGAGTCTCGGGAATATCCATGTTGAAGATCGTATCAAGCTTGCAGGAAAACAGGAAGTTTCGGATTGCTCTCGCCCTGTGTGCGGGAGCGGCCGCTGCGGTGGGAGCGCTGTATCTGTATCACCATGATCCGTACAGTTATCCTCTTCCATGCCTCTTTTATTTGCTGACAGGACTGTATTGTCCGGGATGCGGAGCGGGGAGAGCCTGTTACTCGATTCTCCATCTGCGTTTTGCGGATGCGTTTTGTTATAATCCGCTTATGACAGTTCTGCTGCCGCTGATCGGAATTTATATTGTCGTACGGGGCCTGGACTGGGTGATCACAGGCAGGAATCACGTAGACAGTAAGATCAGTGTTCGATTTCTTGTGGCGATATTGACGGCTGTTATCGTGTATGGAGTTCTGAGAAATATCCCGGCGTTCCCTTTTACGCTGCTGGCTCCGGGAGGGCTTGTGCAGATCTGGTGAGCTTTGGTGAAAACGTCTGAAGAAACAGTGACTTCAGGCGTTTCTTTTTGTTTTACTAAGGGTCGTACTTATGGTATGATAATGGACAGGTATATCAGATAGGAAACGGAGGAAAAGCAGATGATCAATAAATTAGTGGAAAAGATTAAAAAGACAGGGGCGCCGATCGTAGTAGGGCTTGATCCGATGTTGAACTATATCCCGCAGCATGTGCAGGATAAGGCATTTGCAGAATACGGTGAGACGCTTGAGGGAGCTGCTGAAGCAATCTGGCAGTTCAATAAGGAGATAGTGGACAAGACTTATGACTTGATACCGGCTGTAAAACCGCAGATCGCGATGTATGAACAGTTCGGCGTGCCGGGAGTGATGGCGTTTAAGAAGACCGTGGATTACTGTAAGTCAAAAGATCTTGTAGTGATCGGAGATATCAAGAGAGGAGACATCGGTTCGACTTCTGCAGCATACGCGACAGGACATCTGGGCAAAGTGAAGGTGGGCAGCAAGGAATATGTTCCGTTTGATGAAGATTTTGCAACGGTAAATCCGTATCTCGGATCCGACGGAGTGAATCCGTTCATCAATGTGTGCAAAGAAGAGAAGAAAGGAATTTTCGTGCTCGTTAAGACATCCAATCCGTCCAGCGGTGAGTTCCAGGACAGACTGATCGACGGCCGTCCGCTCTATGAGCTGGTGGGAGAGAAAGTAGCAGAGTGGGGAGCAGACTGCATGGGCGATGAGTACAGTTATGTAGGAGCCGTAGTCGGAGCAACTTATCCGGAGATGGGCAAAGTGCTCAGAAAGATCATGCCGAAGGCTTACATTCTTGTGCCGGGATACGGCGCACAGGGCGGCCAGGGCAAGGATCTGGTCCACTTCTTTAATGAAGACGGACTGGGAGCCATCGTGAATTCATCCAGAGGTATTATTGCGGCATATAAGCAGGAGGCTTATGCAAAATACGGCGCAGAGAACTTCGGCGACGCGTCCAGAGCAGCGGTTGAAGCAATGATCGCCGACATCAGCGGAGCGCTTGCAGGGAAATAAGTATAAAAGGAGCAGTTATGACAAGTAAGAAAAAAGAAAATGCGCAGGTCATCTCACAGGAGAGAATCGCGCAGGATATCTACAGTATGTGGATCAAAACAGAAGCTGCGGCTGAGGCAAAGCCGGGGCAGTTTATCTCCATGTATACCAATGACGGAAGCAAGCTGCTTCCCCGTCCGATCAGTATCTGTGAGATTGATAAGGAAAATGGAAGTCTCCGTGTTGTGTACCGTGTCACGGGAAGGAATACGGGAACAGAGGAATTCTCCAAACTTCAGGCAGGGGATACGATCCCGGTGATCGGACCTTTAGGGAACGGTTTTCCTGTAGAAAAGGCAGAAGGCAAACGGGCTTTCCTCATGGGAGGCGGCATTGGCGTTCCCCCGATCCTTGAGCTCGCAAAGCAGATGGAATGCGACAGGAAACAGATCATCGTAGGCTATCGTGACTCCGAGACGTTTCTGCAGGAAGAATTTGAGCAGAACGGCGAGGTATATATATCGACGGAAGACGGCAGCATTGGCACAAAAGGAAATGTAATGGACGCCATCCGGGAAAACAATCTTGAGGCGGATATCATCTACGCCTGCGGTCCGACGCCCATGCTCCGCGCGATCAAGGCATATGCGGAAGAGAGCGGCATCGAGTGTTACATTTCTCTTGAGGAGCGGATGGCATGCGGGATCGGAGCATGTCTGGCGTGTGTGTGCCAGTCGAAAGAGAAGGACCATCACAGCAACGTGCACAACAAGCGGATCTGCAAGGATGGTCCGGTATTCCTTTCTACGGAGGTGGAGATCTGATGAATATGAAAGTAAATATCGCCGGTGTAGAGTGGAAAAATCCTGTGACGGTAGCTTCGGGTACGTTCGGTTCGGGCGCTGAGTTTGCAGATTATGTGGATCTGAACCGTCTGGGTGCGGTGACGACAAAAGGTGTGGCAAATATTCCATGGACGGGAAATCCGACTCCGAGAGTTGCGGAGACGTATGGAGGAATGATGAATGCCGTAGGGCTTCAGAATCCGGGGATCGACGTATTCTGTGAGAGGGATATTCCGTTCTTAAGACAGTATGATACAAAGATCATCGTGAACGTGTGCGGAAAGTCTACGGAGGATTACTGCGAGGTAGTGGAGCGCCTGGCAGGTGAGGACGTGGATATGCTGGAGATCAATATTTCCTGTCCGAATGTCAAAGAGGGCGGTATTGCCTTCGGCCAGGATCCGAAAGCTGCGGAGGCTATCACGAAAGAAGTGAAGAAATATGCAAAACAGCCGGTGATCATGAAACTGAGCCCGAATGTGACCAGCATTGCCGAGATGGCAAAAGCCGTGGAAGCCGGCGGTGCAGATGCAGTATCCCTGATCAATACGATCACGGGGATGAAGATTGATATTAACCGTAAGAGTTTTGTGCTGGCAAACAAGACGGGCGGCGTGTCCGGACCGGCGATCCACCCGATCGCGGTGCGCATGGTCTATGAGGCGGCGAATGCTGTAAATGTGCCGATTATCGGTATGGGAGGCCTATCGACTGCTGAGGATGCTATTGAGATGATCCTTGCAGGGGCAAGCGCGGTGTCTGTCGGAACGGCGAATTTCCATGACCCGGGCGTGACGATGAAGATCGTGGACGGGATTGAAGAATATATGAGACGACAGGGATTCAGCTCGGTTGATGAGATGGTCGGAATCGTGAAATAAATATAGCGTCAGTATATAAGGAGACAATATGTCCGAGTATACTGACGCTATTTTTAACATTTATCACACATATATTGAACATAGTCTTGAAGCAGGAACTTCTCATTTCTGATAAAGTAGTAACGTAGGCATACAGAAAGGAGAACATACAATGAATAAATACTGGAAAAAGTTACTTGCAGGTGCATCTGCAGTTGCCCTCACAATATCGCTTTTTCCTTCGGATCTGACAGTGTCGGCAGCAGAAACGGAGACAGGCGTACCGTATACGGCGGAGGGAATCTATGATGTGACAGTGCCCCATGTGATCATCAATCAGGTTTACGGCGGATCAGATGACGGAGCTGCAAGTCACAGCTTTATTGAATTATATAATCAGACTTCTGAAGATGTGGATCTGACCGGGTGGAGACTGGCTTACCGCTCCAGCGATGACGGGAATGACAGTGAACAGTGGAGTTATCTGGAACTGACTGGTGTGATCCGGGCGAACGGATATTATCTTGTACGCTGCGGGGCGACAGGAGGAACGAATTATGAAGTGCCGACGGGAAATCAGGAGTGGGATATTCTTCTACACAATAAGGGCTTGTCTGTGGTCCTTCTTGATGAAAGAGCAGAAGATCTGACAGATGCATTTGCAGGAGCAATAACAGGAGAAAACCGGCCGGCAGGATATGTGGACCTGCTTGCTGTGCAGGGAAATGATACGGAAGACTCTCAGATCCCTCCGGCATATGAAGGAACATATGAAGATATCCAGTCTAAGAAGAAAGCGGTGCGCAGAGATAATTTTGCGGATACGGATAATAATGCAGATGATGCATCTGAAGTAAATTATGAAGATCCGGTAGATGCAGAACTTGGACCTCATGGTCCGGGGGAAAGTGGAGAAGGTACGACGGATCCCGGAACAGGCGACGAGGGTGGTACCGATACTCCGTCACAGACATATTGGAATGACAGTTTTAACGGGGAGGCATCTCTTCAGATGAGCCGGACAGGCGATGTAGTGCTCGGTACGGCAAACGCTGACGGCGGTGTGGCTGAGATCGTATCTTACAATCCGGATAACAAGAAAGCATATGTAGTAAACGGGCAGGCAGGTGTTCTGAACGTAGTTACAGTAAACGCTGACGGAAGCCTGACTACAGAAGAGTCCATTCAGGTACAGGATCTGATCGATGGATTTACATATGGCGATATGACCAGTGTGGCGGTGGACCCGGTCAACGACCATGTTGTGATTGCCCTGCAGGCAGCAGACTATGCAGCGGAAGGACGCATCGCAGTTCTGGACTATGACGGAAATCTGCTGAAAAGCTATGAGACAGGCGTACAGCCTGATATGATCACAGTCAGCAGTGATGGAAAATGGATTCTCACTGCAGATGAGGGAGAGCCCCGGGAAGGTTACGGGGCAGGAACAGTAGACCCGGCGGGAAGCGTAACTCTTGTAAATACGGAGACTGATAAGGTGAAAGTGATCGGATTCAGTGGATTTGACTCAACGGCGCTTGCGGAACAGGGAATACTGTTTAATAAAGTGGACGGACAGATCTTAAGCGCTGCGCAGGATCTGGAGCCGGAGTACATTGCACTGAACGCCGATAATTCAAAGGCGTACATTTCCCTTCAGGAGGCCAATGCAATTGCAACGCTTGACATTGCATCCGGGGAATTTACATCGATCAAAAGCCTCGGTTTCCAGAAACTTTCAGATGAGGCAAACAGCGCGGATCTTGTAGAAGACGGCGGATATGCCGCGGCTTCTTATGAGAATGCTGTGGGTGTGCGCATGCCGGACGGAATCAGCACGTTTGAGATAAACGGTACGACCTATCTTGCAACGGCAAACGAAGGTGATGCGAGAGAATGGGGCAGCTTCAGCAACGAGGCGAAAGCAGATCTGACAGACTCCGAGGGAAATGTAGTGGAGAAAGTCAGAGTTCTGGATCATGATGTGACAGCAGGTCTTGACGAGAATACAAATTATCTTTTTGGCAGCCGTTCGTTCAGCATATTTAATGCAGAGACGATGGAGCTTGTCTATGACAGCGGCAATGATTTTGAGAGGCTGACAGCAGATTATCTGAGCTGGTGGTTCAACAGCTCTAACGATGACATAGACATTGACAGCCGCAGTGCAAAGAAAGGGCCGGAGCCGGAGACTGTTACAGTGAAACAGCTCGGAGACAGATGGTATGCTTTTGTAGGGCTTGAGCGAATTGGCGGCATAATGGTATATGACGTAACGAATCCGTCCGGGGCATCCTATGTAAACTACATTAATACAAGAGATTTCTCAGGTGAGATTGCAGGCGATGTGGCGCCGGAAGGTCTTGCATTTATTGCGGCTGAGGACTCTCCGTCAGGCAGTCCGGTACTGCTGGCGGCGTGCGAGGTATCCGGAACACTGGCTGCTTATACTTTAAGCGGAAGTGCGGTGCCGGCGCCGGAAGATCCGGCATCTGAGGGCGCAGTCGTGCTCTATACAAATGACGTGCATTGTGCTACAGACGGATACTCCTATCTGGCGGCATATCGTGCGCAGCTGATCGAGGACGGATATGACGTGATCACCGTAGATGTGGGTGATGCGATCCAGGGAGAAGCCATTGGTTCCACCTCAGAAGGTGCAGCTATTGTGGATATCATGAATACAGTAGGATATGATTACGGTGTGCCGGGAAATCACGAGTTCGATTACGGGCTGGAGAGATTTCTGGAGATTGCCACAGGGGATGCGCCGGAGGCACAGTATGAATATTTGAGCAGCAATTTTGTGGATCTTCGGACGGATGAGACCGTGCTTGCTCCATACGATATTGTAGAGATGAACGGTGAGGATGTGGCTTTTGTCGGCATCAGCACACCGGAGACATACACAAAGTCCACACCGACTTATTTCCAGGATGAGAATGGTAATTTTATCTACAGTTTTTCAGAAGATACATTTTATGACACGATACAGGATGCAGTTGACAATGCCCGGGCAGAAGGCGCCGACCGTGTGATCGCGGTAGGCCATCTGGGAATCGAGGGAACTACAGAGGGCTGGAAGTCCACAGATGTGATTGCCAACACGACAGGAATTGATGCGTTTATTGATGCACATTCTCATGAGACAATCGCAGAAAATGAATATGCAAATGCAGATGGCGAAATGATACCCCTGACATCTACAGGAACCAAGTTTGCAAACTTTGGTGTGATGACACTGAATGAGGATGGTACATATACGACAGAGCTGATTAGTCCGTCCAGTGTGGATGTGCAGAGTTCAGATGCAGCTGCATCTGCATACAGAGAAGTGCAGGACAAAGTGGACGGATATAATGAGGAACTTGCATATCTCAATGAGAAACTGGGGACATCCGAAGTTGAACTTACGATCAATGATACGGACGACGTGAGAAGAATCCGAAACGGCGAGACGAATATGGGAGATTTCGTTGCTGATGCCTACCGCACAATGACAGGGGCGGATATCGCCCTGGTAAACGGCGGCGGAATCCGTGATTCTATAGCGGTAGGAGATGTGACGAGAAAAGATCTGATGGATGTGAATCCGTGGAATAATGAAATGTGTGTGATCCGTGCTACCGGGCAGCAGATCCTTGACGCTCTTGAGCACGGAGCAAGAATGAATCCCGAGGAGTGCGGAGGATTCCTTCAGGTATCTGGGCTGACTTACGAGATCCATAATTATCTGGAAAGTCCTGTCATCACAGACAGCATGGAAATATTCCAGGAGATTGATGGAACGAAAGAACGTCGTGTGCAGAATGTAATGATCGGCGGCGAGGCTCTTGATCCGAATAAGACTTACACAGTAGCGGGAAGCTGCTATACATTGCAGGAGCAGGGAGACGGTTTCTCGATGTTCCAGGGAGCAGAGGTAGTAGAAGAGGAAGGACTTCCGGTCGACTCCGAGATGCTGATCAGCTATTTTACGGAGGAACTGGGAGGCAAAGTGACTGCGGAACAGTATGGTAATCCGCTCGGTGACGGCAGGATTACAATCCTGACGGAAGCGCAGGGAGAAACGCCTGAGAATCCTTCGGGAGATCCGGACGATGATACGACGGGAGGACAGACCGGCAACCCGACAGATAACCCGACAGGCGGAAATGGAAATCCGGGAACTGCCGGTGACAAAAACAGTAACGTATCAGACGGCGGAAAAACAGTCCAGACCGGAGATGACAGCCAGATCTGGCCGATAGCTGTTGTTATGGCAGCGGCATTGATAGCAGCAGGCGGATCGGGTATTTATATAATCAAAAGAAAGAAGTGTCAGTGATTGGTAAAAAGCATTTCATGTTTATGAGAAGCCTGGGATTGCTTTACGAATTCTTTTTGAGATTATAAAAAGATAAGATTTTATCGAGGGTTATACATGCCATATATAAGCATGCATAATCCTCGATTTGCGTGGCGGGCATGGTGTTGAGCTTACTGGTGAAAGTAAAGGAAAGGATGTTTAAAATGCCAAACGTAGCAGTAGGGAAGCGGAAGTTTGATTTGATAGTACAGAGAAGATAATGTATAATCTTTCTGTAATAGTTTATTTAGTCGCATAAATAAATTTTACACCAAGAGCCAGGCCTTGCACAGACCTGGCTCTTATTCTCTGCAAAAAAGTGCTGCCGCACTAATTATTTAGTGCGACAGCACCATCTGATTGTAAAGAAAGCCATCTATCTTTGGTGTGACTATTTTCCCTGTCCGAGCAGTTGTTTTATCTGTTCTGGAGGAAGATCACAGCAGGCTGATATCTCCTCTGCAGTTTTCCCCTCCCGGAAAAGCCTGAAGATTGTCTCCGCGAGTTTCAGGCCGGAGTCTCTGCCCTCCGCATGGCCCTCCTCCCAGGCTTCTTCCCTCTCCTGTCTGATATGTTTCTCCTGATCATATTCAAAAATACTCATCGCTTTCGCCTCCGCCCTATGCTTCATCAGGAAATCCTTCAGGACGTCTTCTGCAATGCACTCATCGATCGCCCTTTCCACCGCTTCCGCCAATGGCTGTTCTTTTGAATACAGACGGATCTTATCCGTATACACTGCGTAATCCTTAAGCGTCCTGCACGCCTCCTTGAGCCTACTGTTATTTGATCCTGAAATATTGAGCATCACTGCATCCAGCTGCAGTTTCGGCTCCTCCACCTTCAACCTGTACATATCCGACAGCCTCAGGGGCGTCTCCTCCGGCATATCTTTTTCCCCATTGTAGAAGATAACAAACTCCGGCGGCGGAATCTGCACGACCTTTGTTCCGTACAGGTTCTCGTTCCTCGTCATTCCCGCATAAAGTTGGGATATATAGATAAGGAAACGCAGCGGAAGATTCGGGTTATAGCTGGACTGATGTTCATAAAGAGAAAGTCTCCCGTCAATCAAAAATGACAGATCATTCTTCATAGACATATAAACAGCATTCTCAAGTGTATTGATCTCCAATTGTTCCGGATCTGTGTAGTGCTTTCCTGTCATCGCATTGTACAGTTCCAACAGGTTTTTCTTGTCTTCGAATACCATGATAAACACAGTAGATTTAAAGGTTCTGTTTACAGTTGTTTCATTTGCCATATATTAGCCTCCTCTTTCTGTTGTAGTGCAGAGAGGCTGTCTTATTCTTTCTTACGTTCTAAAAACTAAAAACCTCTCTGCTATATTAATTGGGAAATAAAAGCATCGAGATTTTCCTGAATGTAATTAGAAATGCTGAAATGCCTTTTCGAAATAAAAACATGCTGGAATGTATTAATGCTTTGCGTATATCATAGCACAGGTCTGGATGGAATGCCAGACATTTCCCAGCGCCATTTTTCAGCATGCATAACCATGCATAACTCTCGATTTTTTTGTTGACATTTAAAACATACTCTGCTATTATCTTAGTGTACAAAACACATTGACAATTGAATATCTAAAATATAGAAGTGTATAAACCATTTATATATGAGTTTGTAAGAAGCGCGATAAGGAAAGAAATACTGTTTTTAAAGCAGCTGTAAGAAAGAAAGCGCTACAACTTCTAGGCGGGGACTTGTAATGAGAATTACAAGATAATATTTTACGGCTAGGAGTCTGTACAAAATTAATTTTACAAACTGATATATGAATGGTTTTTTTTGTGAATGAAAAGGAGGATCTGCTTATGCCACTGGAAAGAACATCTTTGGAAAAAAGAGTCAGTCTCGCGGAAAAAAATCAGATAGGTGATATCAATCTGATGACAGATGTCTTGAACAAAATCTGTGGAATGTCTCTGGAAGACTATATATGTCACTTTACTCCGGATATGCCATACAGATGCGCAAAGGAAATTATCGATCTGTTGGGGATAGACAGTTATGAGGGAGCCTATATCCCGTTTGGAGAAGTATGCCGGAGAATCAGACAGAGGTGTGAGAAATTGCCGGAAGGCTTGTTTTCCGACAGACAGCTTTTGAAGGTTATGGTTTATCTGGTGCCGATCGAGCAAAGAAAAAAGGAGGCGGTGTAACATGACAAGAGATCATATTTCGAGGATACCGTTGGATGAACAGATCAGCATGGCCGGAGCTGGAGAAGATCCACAGGCAGTCTTTGCAGGAGATTTTGTAAAAAAGGGGGTTGAAGCAATCGGGATCCAGGAATATCTGAGCAGTATCATGAGGATCATGGAAGACCCGGGGCTTGAAGAGTTGGCGAAGGAAAAGCCGTTTCGTACATCTTATGACCAAAATGAAACTCTGAACAGATATTTTGAAAATAACTTTGAGGACAAAACGCGTCTGATATGGCTCAGACATGTATACAGACTATTTATTCTTCCTTTTGCCCGGATGTCGGAGAACATTGAGTGGAGTGAAGCTGATAGGATGGAAGAGCTGCCGGACGACGGACTGCCATTTGACTGAGACAAAGAAAATTTACAGATAAACAGATTGGAGGGAGTTCTAATGCAGATACCTAATATTATCAAAGAGACTTGCAACGGCTATTTTGTTCACACGATCCGGGACGAGATGCTGATGCACCGGGAAGTGGAATGTGTAGGCCCTGTAAATGAGGAATCAGTAAATTCACTGATACTTCAGCTCAGATATCTGGAGAGACAGGATCCAGCCGGGAAAATCACGATTTATATTAACAGTCCGGGCGGAGAGGTTTCCAGCGGACTTGCCCTCTACGATGTGATGAAGGCGGTTAGATGTCCGATACGTACCGTGTGTATGGGGCTGGCAGCCAGCATGGGGGCTGTCCTGCTCGCGGCAGGGAACGAGCGGGAAATGCTGGCCCATTCGAGAGTGATGATACACGATCCTCTGATCGCGGGAAACGGTATGAAAGGAAGCGCTCTTTATCTGGATTCAAAGGTGAAAGACCTGATGAATACGCGGGATCTCATTGCAGGAATCCTTTCGGAACACACGCACAGGACAAAAGAAGAGATACTGGAATATACCGCCAGAGATACCTATTTCTATGCGGAAGAGGCGATAGAGTTTGGGCTTGCAGACCGGATTATCACACAGTTATAGGAGGTGTGCCTGATGAAGAAAAGGCCAGATACATACCGTATCCTTGCAAAGGATAAGTGGATGAATAATAATACGTGGGTTACAGGTATTAACAATAATGATCTGATCATCGGAGTGAGCGGTTCGGGAAAAACAAGAGGATATGTAAAGCCAAATCTGATGTGTGCCAGCGAAAGTGTCATTATAGCGGACACGAAAGGTTCTCTTTTCCGGGAATTTGGCTCAAGTCTTGAAAACGCAGGCTATCAGGTCTGGATGCTGGATTTTGTAGACATGATCGATTCACCGATGGGTTATAATCCGCTTTCGGCTATCCGCTATGACGAGGAAACGGACAGCTACAATGAACAGGACATTATGATGATAGCGGCTACGGTCTGCCCGATCGAAACATCGAAAGATCCGTATTGGGATTATGCGGCAAGGATGCAGGTGGAAGCACTGATCGCATACGTAATGGAGGCGCTTCCGGAGGAAGAACACCATTTTGGCAGTGTCGCGAAAGTCGCTGCTCTGTTAGGCAGCAATGTCCTGCAGAGGATGTTTCAGGAATGGGAAGCAGTGAAGCCGGACAGTGTGGCGATTAAAAAGTGGCGCATGTTTGAAAAAGGGAAAGAGGCAAGGACCACACAGGGGTGCATACAGCTTATCATAGCTGAAAAGCTGAATGACTTTATCACGGCGGGGGCAATGAAATTTGCACAGCATCCTCTTCAGATTGACTTTGCCGAGCTGGGGAGAAAAAAGACAGCGGTGTTTCTGAACGTCAGTGATATGGATCGTTCGCAGGACAAATTCCTGAATCTTGTATATACGCAGGCGTTTCATACGCTGTGCAGGAGCGCGGACAAAGATTACGGAGATGGACGCCTGAAAGTTCCGGTGAGGATTATTCTGGATGATTTTGCGGCAAATACTGTTATACCGGATTTTGATAAGATTATTTCGGTAATACGATCGAGAGAGATTTATGTCAGTATCATCCTGCAGAGTATTACCCAGCTTAACTCCATGTACGGAACGGAAAAAGCGCGTACGATCATTAATAACTGTGATAACTGCCTTTACCTTGGCGGGCAGGATGTCGAGACTGCCCGTTATATCTCCATAAAGCTTAACAGGCCGATCAATACGATTCTGGATATGCCGGTTAATGAAGCTTATCTTTTTACCAGGGGTCAGAAGCCCTGCAGAGTGGAAAAATTATCGGGAACTCCGTTGGAAACTACGGATTTCCTGGTACGTTAAGGTTTTACCGGATCTAAAACGTCCGATAAAATAAATATAAAATTCAATAAGGAGGATGAAAACTATGGAAAATGCTAAGACACTCATTTACACAGATGGAGCATGCCCGGGGGATCCGGGACCGGGACGCGGAGGATATGGAATTATCATCCGGTATTCGGATGCAGAGGGAAATATCCAGGAGAAGGAGTATTCCCAGGGGTATGAGCGGACTACGCATAACCGCATGGAACTCAGGGCAGTGATCAAAGCGTTTGAGATGCTTGAAGAGCCTTGTGAGGTGGAGATTTATTCCGATTCAAAATATGTGGTTGATGGTGCGAACAGTTATCTGGAAACATGGATTAAAAGGGGGTGGAAAAAGGCTGATAATAAGCCGGTTGAAAATGTAGATCTCTGGAAGCAGTTTGTGGAAGTTAAAAAACCGTATACAGTTGTTCTGAACTGGGTGAAAGGGCACAATAAAAATCCATTGAATGAGCGCTGTGACAGACTTGCGGTGGCAGCTGCAAACAGCAATGATCTGATTGTTGATGAGGGCTACATTGAGTAGCATTCATGACTGGGCCAATGTAACATGAATTCAATCCAATCTCAAATCCAGCGAGGTGAATACTATGACGATGTCGGAAAAATTGCGCAGAGCAATGAATAAAGTAAAGAAAGCGAATCATGGGACCATGAGGGAGCTTTCCACAGGGGAAAAGGTGATTAAAGTTGTATTGATCCTGATCAAGATCAGTGTGGTTGCGTTTATCCTGATGCTGTTCGGTGTTGTAATTCTTGCGATTGCTGCGGCAGTTGGGATCATGAACGCCATCACAGGCGGGGTCAACGACCAGATCAACAGGTCCTGGAACTATCATCACAGACCAAGGAACTGGTAAGGTAAATATAGTTATAGCAATCTTATGTTATCCTGTATCAAAGAAGGAGGAAAAGGCAATGGCAGAGATACTGACATATGCAGAGGCGGAGGAAATTTATCATGTAATGGAGGAGGGAATCGATCGAAGAGACGAGGACATCGCGGGCATGTATAAGGATATGATAGCAAGAGCGGTTAAATATGCTAATATCCGTGCGGGTTGGAACTTGCTTTCAACCGCAGAAAAAAGGGAAAAAGATCCTTCCCGGACATCCGCTCATGATGCTTTTATCGCTTCGCTGGGAAGCATTGCCCGTCTGGAAGGGGATGCGGGAAAGCAGTGGAGAGAACGATTATCTGATGACCGAAAACGGATCGGAGATTTTGCCTGCTTTATTGCTCTGTTTGAGGGGATACAGGCACGATAGTCTGGTATTTGGAGCACCTTCGGGTGCTCCTTTTCTTTACATTATCTGAGGTGCCTTTCTCAATTGAAAATACAATTGACTTGTGTTAAAATTGTAAAGAATCACGGGCAACGGTCAGCGAACAGTAATGCTGTGAGCTGAACGCGGTATCGCGGACGGATAGGGGAAGCGAACCTTCCCCTATCCGATGATATGGGAGGTTATGATATGGAACAGTACAAGCAGGAATTTATACATTTTATGGTGGACAGCGACGTGCTCAAATTTGGCGAGTTCACATTAAAGAGTGGAAGAAAATCTCCGTTCTTCATGAACGCGGGAGCATACGTGACCGGATCACAGTTAAAGAAGCTGGGCGAGTATTACGCGAAGGCTATTCATGACAAATACGGCGATGATTTCGACGTACTTTTTGGGCCGGCATACAAGGGAATTCCACTCAGTGTCGTGACGGCCATTGCATACAGCGAGCTGTACGGAAAGGAAGTCCGCTATTGTTCGGACCGTAAAGAAGAAAAAGACCACGGAGCAGACAAGGGAAGTTTCCTTGGAAGTAAGTTAAAAGACGGCGACCGTGTGATTATGATCGAGGATGTGACTACATCCGGAAAGTCTATGGAGGAGACCGTGCCGAAAGTAAGAGGAGCGGCAGATGTTACGATCGTCGGACTGATCGTATCCCTGAACAGGATGGAAGTGGGAAAAGGCGGCGAGAAGTGCGCGCTGGATGAGATCAAAGATCTCTATGGATTTGACACAGCTGCTATCGTAACCATGGAAGAAGTGGTCGAGTGTTTATATAATAAAGAATATAATGGAAAAATCGTCATTGATGATACATTAAAGGCAGCGATCGATACATACTATGAAACATATGGTGTAAAATAAGGAGGCGTATGATATGGAAAAGGCATATAGGACAATGAAAAACAGCGGCGCGGGCAGCATCGCAGTCGGGATCATCATCCTGGTAGTCGGGATCACGGCTGGTGTCCTTTCCATTGTGAGCGGCGCGAACCTGCTGAAACATAAAAGTGAGATCACATTTTAAACAGACGGTATAAGGGGGCGGCACGAGAGCCGATCCCCTTTTCAAAGTGTCAGGGGAAATATTTTGGGTATAAAAAAAGCGAGTGTTATCAGGGCGTTTGGTAAGGTCCTGTTTTTATTATATGTGGGTTTTCTGATCTACTTTCTGTTCGTCGCAGAGTGGTACGGAAGGACGGAAGCGGCGGAGGATTACAGATATAATCTGGAACTTTTCAGGGAGATCAGACGTTTTATCACGTACAGGGAACAGCTGGGCAACTTTGCGGTATTCGCCAATCTGTTCGGCAATATACTCATCTTTGTCCCATATGGATTCTTTATCTCTATGGCGAGCAGATCGAGAGGATTTTTTAAAACCCTTTTCAGCAGTATGGGCCTGAGTCTGTGCGTGGAGGTTGTACAGCTCTTTACAAAAGTGGGGAGCTTTGACGTGGACGATATCCTGCTCAATACCATCGGAGGTGTGCTGGGATATATTTTATTTGCAATATGCAGTCGGGTAAGGAGAAAGCATCATGTTCGGAATCGGAAAAAGCGCTGAACAGCGTCAGCGGGAAAAGGAACGGAAAAAGAGAGGGGCGAGAAAATACGGGCAGGCGAATTTTAAGCATTCCCGTATGGGAATCGTCTCATGTATAAGCGGTATAGGAGGGCTCCTCATTCTTGCAGGATGTATCCTGTATGCATTTATGGCGAGAGGAAATGCTCACGGGATTATCGGCGGTCTTGCAATTCTGGCGCTTGTGCTTGCAGGAAACGGGATCAGGACTGCGATACGCGGTTTTTATGAGAGAGAACGCAACTATCTGACATGTAAGATCGGACTTCCGGTCAGCTCTGTTGTAGTAGTAGTTTTTCTTGCGATTTTTATAGGAGGTCTTAGCTGATGAGTGCAAGAGAGATACAGGATGAAAAGAATAAACAGTATGAAGAACGCCATGTCCTTGCGGTCGGCAGACTGCGCGGGATCGTTTCGGAGGAGACGGTGCCGGAGCAGTATCTGTCCTACTTTCAGGATGTGGCGATCTTTCTTCTGGAACTGGAAAATGTAAGACGAAAGGTAGAGAGCGGGGAATGGGATCGTTACAGCGTGGATGAGATGCGCAGCATCAACGAGATACTGTACAGTGATATTCTTGAAAACCGTTATGAAAAGAGTTTCGGAAACCCGGCTTTTGCCGTGGAGCAGTTCGGTTCCGAGATGGGAAAACTGCTCAGTCTGCTCTATGCGGAGATGCGTTCCGGCATACCCTATTCCTTCGAGAACAGGGTGGATTATCTGACAATTTTATCGGAACTTTTCATCGAAGTATACAATTGTTTTGAAAATGCGTACAAGGAAGCACATGAGGAAATGAAGCAGGAGGGAATGATTCCCGAGGCAAAGACTGTGCGGGATATCTTTTACTGGTATGCCAGCGATTACTGCGACGTATTTCTGGCGGACCGTATTATGGAACAGATTGACCCGTCTTATTCTTTTGCCGCGGAGATCATCGAGAATGCTGATCTGGACAATGACAGGTATCTTTACAGATTCGGGGAATATATTACGGAGAATGAGCTGGGAACAGCGCGGCATCTGCGTGCGCTGCCGGAAGAGACGCTCCGGAAGATGGCGGATGTGTATACAGAAGGATACCGCATCGGATTTATCAATACAGGCAAGGATCTGTCGAAAAAATCAGTGGTGAATATCCGTTACAGTCTCGGGTTTGAGAAGGTGATCAGGATCGCCATAGAGAATTTCCGGAAGATGGGGCTTAGGCCTGTCATCTACCGCGCGGCTTCCGGCGTGATCACAAAGCGTGAGCATCACAAGATCGGATATTACGGGGCGGTGCCGAACTGGCAGTATGAGTACGATCACCGTCAGGATCAGGCGCTCTTTATGGATAAACGATATATTGAGCGCCGTCTTGAAGTGGCTCGCACTGTCTATGAACAGCATAAAGATCTGGCGGCTCAGTTTGCAGGACCGGCGGTTATGGAAACGTTCGGCGAGAAGCCGTTCTCACCGAAAACAGTTCCGGAGGCGGCAGCTTACAATGAGGAGCAGAAGAGTCTTGCCGTCAGCTACGACAGCCGTTCCGGGCAGCTTACCAATGAGTATATCAAAGGAGAAGAACGCAGCTTTACCATTGTGGCGTATCCGGTTCCGGAGATCGGGGAGCGATATCCGGAAATCTTTGATGAAGTGATCCGCATCAATACACTGGATGCAAAGCTGTACGAAAAAGTACAGCAGACAATGATCGATGCCCTGGATCAGGGAGAATATGTCCATGTGACAGGACGGGGAGAGAATCGGACTGACATAAAAGTAAAACTGTATCATCTCAACGATCCTGCAAAGGAAACGATTTTTGAAAACTGTGTGGCGGACGTCAATATCCCGGTGGGGGAGGTATTTACCTCTCCTGTTCTGGAGGAAACGTCGGGGGTACTCCATGTCAGCCGGGTGTATCTGGAAGGATTGCAGTACAGGGATCTGGAGCTGACATTTAAGGACGGAATGATCACGGACTATCGGTGCGGAAACTTTGAGGATCCGGATGAAGGACGCAGATATATCGAGGACAATGTATTAAAAGGTCACAAGTCGCTTCCTCTTGGGGAATTTGCTATCGGCACCAATACGACGGCGTATGTGACGGGAAAGAAATACAGCATCGAAGATAAGATGCCGATCCTTATCGCTGAGAAGACCGGCCCTCATTTTGCAGTGGGCGATACCTGCTATTCATGGAGCGAGGATATCCGGGTCTATAATCCGAACGGAAAAGAGATCGTGGCAAAGGACAATTCGATTTCACGGAACCGGAAAGAGGACGTGGCGAAAGCATATTTTAACTGTCATACAGATATAACCATACCTTATGAAGAGTTAGAAGAAATAAGTGTAGTGACAAAAGATGGGAAACACATTATACTAATAAAAGACGGAAAATTCGTTCTGCCGGGAACGGAAGTTTTAAACGAGCCGTTAGAAAAACTGTGACGATTATTTATAAGGAGGAGTTATGATGCCAAAAGTAGCAATCGTAATGGGCAGCGACTCGGATCTGAAGGTCATGAGCAAGGCTGCATCAATGCTTGAAAAACTGGGAATCGACTATGAGATGACAATCATTTCCGCGCACAGAATGCCGGATACATTCTTTGACTGGGCGAAAGGTGCCGAAGGAAGAGACGTGAAGGTAATTATCGCAGGAGCGGGAATGGCAGCTCATCTTCCGGGAATGTGCGCAGCGCTCTTCCCGATGCCGGTGATCGGCGTGCCGATGTCCGGCAAGAATCTGGACGGTATGGACGCACTTTATTCTATCGTACAGATGCCGCCGGGAATTCCGGTAGCGACTGTTGCTATCGACGGCGGAATGAATGCGGCGATCCTGGCGGCGAAGATCCTTGCCGTATCGGATCCGGAGATCCTTCAGAAATTAAAGGACTATTCTGAGGAGATGAAAGCCGGTGTTCAGGCAAAGGCGGACAAGCTGCATGAGATCGGATATGAAGCATATTTAAACAACTAGTTTAGTTTTGCGAATGGCGCTGCTGAACGAAAATTACGAAAAATCAAGAATAATTAACAGGAGAACAGAGAATGGATTATAAGAAAGCAGGCGTTGATATCGAGGCCGGTTACAGATCAGTGGAACTGATGAAAGAGCATGTGAAAAAGACGATGCGTCCGGAAGTGCTTGGCGGACTGGGCGGATTTTCAGGGGCATTTTCTCTTTCAAAGATCAAAGAGATGGAAGAACCGGTGCTTCTGTCCGGTACGGACGGATGCGGAACGAAAGTAAAGATTGCCATGATCCTGGATAAACATGACACCATCGGGATCGATGCAGTGGCGATGTGCGTCAACGACATTGCATGTGCGGGAGGAGAGCCGCTCTTCTTCCTGGATTATATAGCATGCGGCAAGAATGATCCGGAGAAGATCGCCGATATCGTAAAAGGTGTGGCTGAGGGCTGCCTTCAGGCCGGAGCGGCGCTGATCGGCGGCGAAACTGCGGAACATCCGGGTCTGATGGCGGCTGATGACTATGATCTTGCAGGATTTGCAGTAGGTGCCTGTGATAAGAAAGATATGATCACCGGAGAAAACTTAAAACCCGGAGATGTGCTCATCGGTATGGCTTCCACAGGCGTTCACAGTAACGGCTACTCTCTCGTGAGACAGGTGTTCAGTATGAAACGCGAGGCTCTGGATACATATTATGACAGCCTCGGAAGTACTCTCGGAGAAGCGCTTCTTGTTCCTACGAGGATTTATGTGAAAGCGCTCAAGAGCATTAAGGACGCCGGCGTGACGGTCAAGGCGTGCAGTCATATCACTGGCGGCGGCTTCTATGAGAATGTTCCGCGTATGTTAAAAGAAGGCACACGGGCCGTGATCAGAAAAGACAGCTACCCGATCCCGCCGATCTTCAATATGCTCTCTGTGGACGGAGATATTGCGGAACAGATGATGTACAATACATTCAATATGGGACTCGGCATGATCGTCGCAGTGGACGAGGCGGACGCAGACCGCGCCATGGAGGCGATCCGTGCTGCCGGAGATGCGCCGTATGTAGTGGGACGCATTGAGGCAGGAGATAAAGGAGTAGAATTATGCTAGAGAGGACAGGTGCAGCGGCGGACCAGCCGCTGCGCGTTGTCGTGATGGTATCCGGAGGCGGTACAAACCTGCAGGCGATCATCGACAGCGTAAAAAACGGTACGATCACAAATACGCAGATTGTGGGAGTGATCAGCAACAATAAAAATGCATATGCACTGAAGAGGGCGGAAGAAAATGATATTCCGTCCATGTGCGTATCTCCGAAAGATTTTGAAACACGGGATATATTCAACGAAAAGCTGCTGGAGGCAGTGGACAGCTATGAGCCGGACCTTATTGTGCTGGCCGGTTTCCTTGTTGTGATCCCTCCGGAGATGATCAAAAAGTATGAAAACCGGATGATCAACATCCATCCGTCTCTTATCCCCTCGTTCTGCGGGAAAGGCTACTACGGCCTGAAGGTCCATGAGGCGGCTCTTGCCCGGGGCGTAAAAGTAGTGGGAGCTACCGTGCATTTCGTAGATGAGGGAACAGATACGGGACCGATCATTCTGCAGAAAGCCGTTGAAGTACAGCAGGGCGATACGCCGGAGGTGCTTCAGCGCAGAGTTATGGAACAGGCGGAGTGGAAGATCCTGCCGAAAGCAATCGACCTGATCGCAAACGGAAAAGTGCAGGTGGACGACCATAAAACAACGATCCTGCCATAACAGGTGCGCCAACAGGCAGGGAAACAGACAATATCAATGCAGATAAGACCGATGAGGAGGTTTTTAATATGAAGGTACTGATCGTAGGAAGCGGAGGAAGAGAACATGCCATCGCGGCAAGTGTAGCCAAGAGCCCGAAAGCGGACAAAATCTACTGCGCGCCGGGAAATGCGGGAATCGCGGAGTTTGCTGAGTGCGTGGATATCGGGGCTATGGAGTTTGATAAACTGGCGGCATTTGCAAAGGAAAAAGAAATAGATCTGTGTATCGTGGGAATGGATGACCCGCTGGTAGGCGGCCTTGTGGACGTCCTGGAAGAAGCGGGGATCCGTACATTCGGTCCGAAGAAGAACGCAGCGATTCTGGAAGGATCAAAGGCGTTCTCCAAAGATCTGATGAAGAAATACAATATCCCGACAGCGGCTTATGAGAACTTTACCGATCCGGATAAAGCGCTGGAATATCTTGAGACGGCAAAATTCCCGATCGTTCTGAAGGCGGACGGACTTGCACTTGGAAAAGGCGTGCTCATCTGCCAGAACCTCGAAGAGGCAAAAGAGGGCGTCAAGACGATCATGCTGGACAAGAAGTTTGGTACAGCGGGAAATGAGATGGTTATTGAAGAGTTCATGACCGGACGGGAAGTGTCCGTTCTGTCATTCGTGGACGGTAAGACCATCAAGACTATGACAAGTGCGCAGGATCATAAACGCGCAGGAGACGGAGACACCGGTCTGAACACCGGCGGAATGGGAACCTTCTCTCCGAGCCCGTTCTACACAAAAGAAGTGGAAGAGTTCTGCGAGAAATATATCTATCAGCCGACGGTTGACGCTATGGCGGCGGAAGGACGTCCGTTCAAAGGCGTGATCTTCTTCGGTCTGATGCTGACGGCGGACGGCCCGAAAGTACTGGAGTACAATGCACGTTTCGGCGATCCGGAAGCGCAGGTTGTACTGCCCCGTATGAAAAATGATATCATCGATGTAGTCGAGGCATGTATCGACGGTACACTGGATCAGATCGATCTTCAGTTTGAAGATAACGCAGCGGTTTGCGTGGTGCTTGCATCCGACGGCTATCCTGTGAAGTATGAGAAGGGCTTCCCGATCAAAGGGCTTGAGGAGTTCAAGAAGCACGACGGCTACTATTGCTTCCATGCCGGAACAAAATTTGAGAACGGACAGATCGTGACAAACGGCGGGCGCGTGCTCGGCGTAACAGCAAAAGGAAAAGACTTAAAAGAGGCAAGAAAGAACGCTTACGCTGCTACCGAGTGGGTAGAGTTTGAAAATAAGTATATGAGACATGACATCGGCAAAGCAATCGATGAAGCATAAGAATTGTGAAAAGACGGGTACCTGAAAGTGCCCGTCTTTTCTTGACTATAAGATAAGTTGCGCATACAATAGTTGTGTATACAACTATTGAAAGGCGGCGTTAGAATATGATACGGCGTATTTTTTCTTATTCCGGTAAATACAGAAAATATCTCGTGTTTGCAGCTCTCTGCATTACAGCAGAATCGATATTTGAACTGATCATCCCGCTTATTATGGCGGATATCGTGGATACGGGGGTTGCAAACGGAGACAGATCTTACATTTTTCAGCAGGGCGGCTGGATGTGCGTGTGTGCAGTGGCAGCTCTTCTTCTGGGAATCGGCAGCGCGCAGTTTTCCGCAATTGCCGGTCAGGGGCTTGGAGCCAACTTAAGAGAGGCAGAATATGAGAAACTGCAGCAGTTTTCTTTTGCAAATGTGGATCATTTTCAGATATCCTCTCTTGTCACCCGTATGACCAGCGATGTTACGAATATTCAGAACAGCATCTCCAGCGGTATGCGCCCTGCATGCCGCGGTCCCGTCATGCTGATCGCGGCCACGGCAGTTGCTTTTTCCATTAATGCAAAACTGGCGCTGGTATTTCTGATCGCTCTTCCTGTATTAGCGGCATGTCTGTGGCTGATCATTACAAATGTACGTCCTCTCTATGGGAAGATGCAGGAGGCGATCGATATGGTGAACCGTATCATCCAGGAGAATCTGACGGCGGTCCGGGTGGTGAAAGCGTATGTCCGGGGCAAATATGAAATCGGGAAATTTAATGAAGTTAACACTAATCTTCAGACCCAGTCTGAGAAAGCGTTCAAACTTGCTACTACAAATATGGCGGCAATGCAGTTTGTCATGTATGGAACGATCATCAGCATCCTCTGGTTCGGAGGTGGGATGATACGAATCGGATCTATGCAGGTGGGAGAACTTACGGGATTTCTCAGCTACGTACTACAGATCCTAAATTCGCTGATGATGATATCCAATATTTTTCTTATGCTTACAAGATCTCTTGCTTCCGGCAGACGTATTCTTGAGGTTATGGATGAGAAGATCGACATAACGGAGGAACAGGCGGAGAGGATTGAAGTGACGCGCGGTGAGATTGAGTTCCGTCATGTTTATTTTAAATACAGTGAGAATGCGGAGGAGTATGTACTTTCTGATATCAGCTTTCATATCGGGGCGGGACAGACGGTAGGAATCGTGGGACAGACAGGATCCGCGAAGACAACAATGGTGCAGCTGATTCCGCGTCTCTACGATATTTCGGCGGGAGAACTGCTCATAGACGGCAGACCGGTGAAAAAATATCCTTTGAAACACCTGAGAGATGCGATAGCCATGGTGCTCCAGAAGAACACGTTGTTTTCCGGTACGCTTCGTGAGAATCTGTTATGGGGCGATAAGGACGCCTCGCAGGAAGAGATTGAGGAGGCCTGCCGGATAGCCGGAGCGGATGAATTTATCAGCCGTCTGGAAAAGGGATACGATACGGAAATGGGACAGGGCGGTGTTAATGTCTCGGGAGGACAGAAGCAGCGTCTATGTATTGCACGGGCGATCTTAAAGAAGCCGAAAGTGCTGATTCTGGATGATTCGACAAGTGCAGTGGACACGGCGACCGAAGCGAAGATCAGGGAAATGCTCCAGGAGAAGCTGCCTCACATGACAAAGATCATCATTGCGCAGAGAATCACCTCTGTACGCCATGCGGATAAGATTATCGTTCTGGACGACGGGCGGATCAAAGGCATAGGAACTCATGAGGAACTGCTGGCAGACAATCAGATCTATCAGGAAATCTATGATTCTCAGAAGGAAGGAGCTGATCTGTAATGGCAAGATATACGGGATATAAACGCCCGAAAGATACGCGGAAAGCACTTCTGGAACTGTTTAGATACATGGGTTACCACAAATGGCTTCTGCTTGTAGTAGCCGTGCTGGTGGTGATCAGCACCGGGGCCAGTGTGGCGGGCACTTACCTGTTAAAACCGGTGATCAATGATTATATTCTTCCAGGGGATATCAGCGGGCTTATACTTGCCCTGACGGGAATGGGAATCATGTATCTGTGCGGCGCGCTTGCTACGTTTGGTTATAACCGGCTTATGGTAAAAACATCACAGAAAGTAGTGGGCGATATCCGACGGGATCTGTTTGCACATGTTCAGACACTTCCGCTGAAATATTTTGACGCTAACACACACGGCGAGTTAATGAGCCGTTTCACCAATGATGTAGATACGATACAGGAGGCGTTGAATAACAGTTTTACTATGGTTATACAGAGTTCCCTGACACTTTCGGGAACGGTGGTTATGCTGATGGTGCTTAATGTACGGATGGCTTTGATCGTGATCGTATTTCTGCTCGTCATGTTCTGGTTTATCCGCTGGAACGGAAAGCGCAGCAAAGACTATTTTAACAGGCAGCAGAAGTATCTGGCAGAGATTAATGGATTTACAGAAGAGATGGTAACGGGACAGAAAGTGGAGAAGATATTTAACCATGAGGAAGAGGATATGAAGATCTTTCGCAGGAAGAATGAAGATCTTCGCGTTGCATCGACAAAAGCGCTGGCATATTCTTCAATGATGATCCCCAGCATTGTAAGCCTGTCCTACGGGTGCTATGCCGTCTCCGCCTGCGCGGGAGGTCTGCTTGCCATTGCGGGAATGATGGATCTGGGCAGCCTGGCGGCATATCTGGTCTATGTCCGGCAGAGCGCTATGCCGTTAAATCAGTTTACCCAGCAGGTGAACTTTATCCTGTCCGCTCTGGCGGGAGCTGAGCGTATCTTTGAGATGATGCATGAAACGTCAGAACCCGATGAGGGAACGGTGTCTCTTATTCATGTAAAGAAAGATAAAAACGGAAAACTTGCTGAATGCGAGACGGCGGAATCAGACAGTGATTATGGATGGAAAGATGCTGAAGGAAAACTTACTCTCCTCAGAGGAGACGTCCGGTTTGAGAATGTGGTATTCGGTTATGTGCCTGAAAGAAAAGTGCTGTCAGGAATCAGCCTTTATGCGAAGCCGGGACAGAAAATAGCTTTTGTAGGTTCTACCGGGGCCGGAAAGACGACGATCATTAATCTGATCAACAGATTCTATGAGATACAGGGCGGACGCATCCTTTATGATGGCATCGATATTAGAGACATCAGGAAAGATGATCTGCGCCGCTCGTTGGGAATGGTCATACAGGATACCCATCTGTTTACGGGGACTATAGCCGACAATATCCGTTACGGGAAACTGGATGCAACAGATGAAGAGGTGATAAGAGCAGCGAAACTTGCCAATGCGGATTCTTTTATCCGCAGATTGCCGGACGGATATGACACAATGCTGTACAGTGACGGAAGCAATCTCTCACAGGGACAGAGACAGCTGCTTGCTATTGCGCGGGCCGCAGTAGCACAGCCGCCGGTGCTCATCCTTGACGAGGCTACGTCCTCCATTGATACCAGGACAGAACGACTGATCGAAAAAGGTATGGACGCAATTATGGACGGGAGGACTGTGTTTGTGATCGCTCATCGCCTTTCTACTGTAAGAAACTCAGAGGCTATCATGGTGCTGGAACATGGCCGGATCATTGAGCGGGGCAGCCACGAGGAGCTGCTGGATCAGAAAGGAAGATATTATCAGCTCTATACCGGAATGTATGAGCTTGAATAGATCACCGGAAATGGAAAAAGAAACGTGATGGAGGCGAGAAGAAGATGAAAGAAAAACTGAGAAAACTTCTCTTTGAGATCGAGCAGATCAAACGGAATAAAGTGCAGGAGTTTCTGCTCGGGCTCGGACTTACACCGGGACAGGGGCAGGCCCGGATCCTGATGTCACTGGCTTCTGCTGAGCATGTTACACAGAGACAGCTGGCAGATGACTGTATGCTGGATGTGACAACCATGTCGCGGACTCTTGACAGACTGCAGAAGCAGGGCCTGGTCAGACGGGAGAGGGACCCTGTATGCCGCAGAGCTTACAGGATAAGCCTGACCGAAGAGGGAAGAGTGAAAGCGGAACAGGTCAGAGCAGGGTTTCGGATATTGGAGGATGTGCTGTTCGACGGATTGGATGAAAATGATATGGCCGGACTGGAGCAGGCATTGGAGAGGATAAAGGAAAATCTGAAAGGGGAGTAGGAACATCCGGGAACAGATATTGACACATTGTGGAAAATAGCACAGAATAGAAAAGAATGATCGGATGAACAGAGAGGAAAATATATGGATCATATTAATGTGCCTAACAGCAGACAGAGGAAAGGCAGCGTACGATTCTCGGTCAGGACTAAGATCCTTATGCTGACTGCCATCGTAGTACTGCCTTTTTTGCTCGTAATTTTTTATCTGCTTGCCTCAATGAGCAATTACAGCCGCGTGTACGAAAGGATTGTCAGCGATATCACAGTGGCAAATAATTACAACCTGAATTTCAAAGAAGAGATGGATGAAAGTATGTACAAGCTGGTAGTCGGCTATGTGACATTCGACAATATCTCGGAAAATGAGATGCTGGAAAATCCCTATGAGCTGATCGATGAGCTGAGAAGTGAGTTTACGGATCTGATGGATGTAACGGCGGAAGGCGAGAGCAGAGTATGGCTTCAGAGTCTGCTCAACAATCTGGATACACTGGAAGACAGAGTAGATGATATTGTGGAAAGTACTGCTTCTGACGGACAGTATGATGATAATATAGACCGGCTGGATAATAATATTTATGTCCTTACGGAACTGATTCAGGATGATATTCAGTATTATATCTATTATCAGACACAGAACATGGAAGAAGTGACGGCGGATCTCAACCATCAGATCAGAGACTTTATTATTCTGTTCATCGGGATCATCGCAATACTTGTGCTTGTTATTACAATCGCAGCGGTACTGATCGCATCCGGAATCATAAAACCTGTCAGAAAGCTGTACGAAGCCACACAGAAGATTGCCAGGGGGGATTTTACGGCCAGGGCACAGATCAACACGAAAGATGAGATTGCCGAACTGGCGGAAGGATTTAATACGATGGCCGGAAATATGCAGGGGATGATACAGAAGATCAAGGAGGACGAGCAGAAGATGAGGCGGACGGATCTCAGGCTTCTCCAGGAACAGATCAATCCGCACTTTCTTTACAATACACTTGATACGATTGTTTGGCTTATTGAAGGAAACGAGGCGGATCAGGCGGTTAATATGGTCGTTACCCTGTCGGATTTTTTCCGGCAGGTGCTCAATAAGGGCAAAGAACTTATTACAATCAGGGAAGAAGAACAGCATATCAGAAGTTATCTGGAAATCCAGTCTATGAGATATCACGATATACTCGAATATGATATTCAGATTGATCAGGTACTGTATGATTATCAGATTCTGAAACTGACGTTACAGCCGGTGGTGGAGAATGCGCTCTATCACGGAATAAAATATAAGCGCGCCAAGGGATATATCCACGTCAGCGGTGAAATGGACAGAAATCTGATCCGGCTGACGGTCAGGGATAACGGCGCAGGAATGGAAGAGAAAGAACTGGAAGAACTCAGAAAAGAGATTGAACGCCCCTGCCAGGAGACTGAGAAAGGATTCGGACTTGCAAATGTTAATGAGCGTATCCATATGTATTTCGGGGAACAATATGGCATTGTTATCCGGTCGGAAAAGGACCGTGGAACGATCGTTGAGATTACGATTCCGGCAATAAAATCAGCGCCTTCTCAGGATATGCAGCAAACCGGGGCTGTGCTTTAAAGGCACTGTACAGGGAGAATTAGTATGTTTAGGACAGATTTATGGAAGTTTTCCCAAAGAGTGGGAAGAGCCGTTGTCATATTGCTTGCGACAGCCGTTATGTCTGTCGGCTGCGGTAAACAGTTTGATGTCGGAGATACGGAAGAAAGAAGCCAGGAAGATGAGAACCTGATTGTGGTCGGAGTTTCACAGGTGGGGAGTGAATCTGTATGGAGGACTGCCAATACAGCTTCCATACAGGATGTGTTTACGAGAGAAAACGGGTATCTGCTGATCTTTGACAACGCAAGGCAGAAACAGGAAAATCAGATCAAGGCTATCCGCAGTTTCATCTCCCAGCAGGTCGATTATATTGTGTTCTCACCCATTGAAGAGGATGGATGGGATGATGTACTGCATGAGGCGAAAAATGCGAAAATACCGGTTATTCTCATGGATCGTATGGTACAGACACAGGACAAGTCGCTGTTTACTGCATGGATCGGCTCAAATTTTGAGGAAGAGGGAGAGAATGCAGGCAGATGGCTCGCGGACTATCTGGAAGAACAGGAACGGCAGGAGGAAATAGTCAATATCGTAGTACTTCAGGGAACGGAGGGCAGTACATCTACCATCGGACGTACAGATGGATTTAACAAGGTTGCTTCTGAACACAGGAACTGGAATATTCTGGAGCAGACGGACGGAGACTTTACAACCGCCAAGGCAAGAGAGGAGATGAAGCGGCTCCTTGATACATATGAAGATATTGATGTAATAGTGTCTCAGAATGATGATATGACTTTCGGCGTGCTGGAAACGCTGGAAAATGCGGGGATAGAAGCAGGGGCGGATGGAGATGTTATCGTTATATCATTTGATGCGGTAAGGTCTGCTCTTGAAAAGGTAGAGTCCGGAGAGATTAATGTGGATATTGAGTGTAATCCTGAACAGGGGCCGTATATAGAGAGAGTAATACAGACACTGGAAGAGGGCGGAAAAGCGGAAAAATATTCTTATGTTCCGGAACAGATATTTACGCAGGATAATTTAAGCCGTGAGCTTATTGATGAAAGAAGTTACTGATGATACAGGGGGATGAATATGCTGAAAGTATTTCTGGTAGAAGATGAAAGCGTGATTAGAGACGGGCTCAGGGATAATATTCCCTGGCAGCAGTACGGGTTTCAATTTGTAGGAGAGGCGGCAGACGGTGAGATGGCGCTGCCGCTGATCCGTAAGACAAGACCGGACGTGCTGATCACGGATATAAAAATGCCTTTTATGGACGGTCTGTCACTGAGCAGGATCGTGAGTAAAGAATTTCCCAAGATGAAGATCGTTATTATCAGCGGGTATGATGACTTTGAGTATGCAAGGCAGGCAATCGAGGTGGGCGTCGACCAGTATCTCCTAAAACCAATTACAAGACTGACCTTAAAGAAAACTCTTCTGGAGATCAAAGAGAAGATAGAACAGGAACTGAATAAGAATGATTATCAGACTCAGTACCAGACAGAAATGCACATATATGAACAGTTTTCCAGAAGACGTTTTATGGAAAAAGTGCTGACGGGAGAATTGCCGGTGAATGAGATTTACGAGGAGGCAGCCCGGCTTTCGCTGGAAATCTCGGCTCCCTGCTATAACCTGATGCTCTTTTGTTTTCAGGAGAAAAATATGAATCTGTCCGGTGAGGGAATGGAAGACTTTATGAGAAAACAGGATGAAGTGCTCCATTATTTTTTACGACATCCTGAATACCTTCTGTTCCGCTGGAATGCAAGCTCTTACGGCGTGCTTATCCGTTCTGAGGCGGCTCTGATCGATGAACTGTCGGAAAAAGGGCTGGCGCATATCAGGAATTTCTGTATGCAGCAGGAGCAGCTTGACTGGTATGTGGCGCTGGGAGACCCGGTGGAACGTCTGAGTTTGCTTCCGGAATGTTACCGTCAGGTAAATCATTACTTTGCATACAGGTTCATACTGCCGGATATGCATGTATTTACCAAAGCATCGCTGGAAGATTATCTGAACGCTCAGGAGGAGAAAAATATCGACAGTGTGGAGCCTTCAACCATGGCGCAGGAAGTGATCAGGGATTTCCTGGAAAATGGAAATGAGACCGAGATCCACGACTTTGTTGATTCCTATCTCCAGAGTATAAGCAAGGCGTTGAAATCCAGAATGTTCCGCGCTTATGTCGTTCTGAACATTCGGTTCACAACAATCGCATTTGTGGAATCTCTGGGGGCGACGAAAGAGGAATATCTGTCGGAGATCGGAAATTACGCTCAGGAGATGAATATAGAAACGGACGAGGTGCCGGTGTATTTTGCGGATATGCTGCAGGCGGCTATCCGAATCCGCGATGCGGTGAGCAGCAACCGGAACAGAAAGATGATCAGCCGGGCGCTTGCCTGTATTGACGAGAATTATATGAATGAGAGCCTTTCTCTGAATACCGTGGCAGCGGAGGTGGAAGTAAGCGCTAATTATCTGAGCGCGGTGTTCAGTCAGAGTATGAAGAAGACGTTTGTAGAGTATGTAACAGAAAAAAGAATGGAGAAAGCGAAAAAACTGCTGAAGACTACGAGTCTTTCTTCAGGGGAAATCGCAGCTGAAGTGGGATACAAAGATTCCCACTATTTCAGCTTCGTTTTTAAGAAAACCCAGGGGGTCAGCCCGAGAGACTATCGTGCCTCCAAAAAGGAAGACTAATTTCGCGTGCTTTCTTTCAGATTCAGTGACCAGGGGATTTCCTGTGAGTTTACAGGAAGTCCTCTCATTTTATTAATGACGGTCTGCGCCGCTTTTGTCCCCATCTCATGAGGCCTGTGAGCCAGCGTGGTGATAGAAAGGGGACCGTAATTGCTCAGATAGGTATTGTCAAAAGCGGTGACGGCCATGTCATCCGGAAGATGGTAGCCGGCCTGTCTCAATTCGCGGAGCAGATAGTATGCGATCATGTCGTTATAACAGATAACTGCGGTACAGGAATTAAGCGACTCTTCAGCGATCCTTCTCAGAAATGCCGTATCTCCGTGAGATTCCAGAGCATTTTGATCCCGGGAATCAAACCAGCCGGTCCGGTCGTCAGAAATATGAAGATGCAGGGCGCGCATAGTTTCTGCAAATCCCTGATAGCGTTCGATGCCTTGAAGGTCATCTGTCTTAAAGATGCCGCCGATAGCGGTGTGACCCTGTCCGGCCAGATACCTGACAAGCATTGCGCTCCCGGCGGTATTGTCATCTTTGACATACAGGCTTTCCGGCAGAGAAGGATAGTAATTGTGAAGGAATACAACAGATGTTCCTTTTTTCATGAGCTGCCGGTATACTTCCAGGTTGGGATTGGGAAGAACGGTTTTGCATCCTTCTGCGATGATACCTCTTGGAGGAGCGGCGAGAAGATCTGAAAGTATCCGGTATTCCAGGTCTATACGGTTATGTGTTACGCAGATTGAGCAGGAGAATCCGTTTCTCGACAGTTCGGAGCGGATATCATTCAGGATAACGGGATAGATATACTGCTGATCGCTTGGGACCAGGATATAGATATTATTTTTGTCCGGATTAGATAATACCCCTGTTATGTATGAGCCGCTTCCCTGTTTTCTGACGATCAGCCTTTCTTTCTCCAGAAGGGAAAGCGCCTGCCTGACAGTCTGGCGGCTTACATGATATCTCGTGCACAATGCCTGCTCCGTGGGCAGTTTTTCTATGCCTGCTTTAATATCCTTTTCAATCAGTTCTCTTAATTTCCCCGCAAGCCACTTATACTTGATCGCCATAGTGGAATCCTCCTTTAATTTTCGACTTTTTCAGAAAGTATTTATGTGAAAATATTATAAAGAAATCAAAAAATATCTATAATTATTTAACTTTATTCGAGTTTATATAGATTGTGCACAGTAAATAAAAAATAGTAATATTATAGATTTTTATTGTGAAAACAGTACAAATATGAAAAAATCCTACCTGAATTATAAAATATTGCACTATAAATATGATTTGTATTTAAAACAGATGATAACATATAAAATTTGTATTGTAAATATCTTATAAACCGCTGGAAATAAAGGAAATCCAGATTGTAAGTATATCTCCCCGGTGGTACTGTATAGACACAGGGAGGAAACATCCCGGACAACTTAACCCGCAGAAGAGCGGAGAAAAATTTATCAAAAGGGAGGAACAAAAATGAAAAGAAGAATTGCAGCATTATTAATGTCGGCAGCAATGGTGGCAAGCCTTGTAGGATGTGGCGGAGGAAGCGCTGATTCATCATCTTCAGGATCAGACGGTGCGGCGACAGAGGAAGACAGCGGCAGCGGCGATCTGATCAAAGTCGGCATCATCAACAATGACCCGAACGAGTCCGGATACCGTACAGCAAACGACAATGACATGAAAGAGAAGTTTACAAAAGAGAACGGCTATGACGCTTCATTTGCATACAGCATGAAGAACGATGAGCAGATCAGTTCGGCCCAGCAGTTCATCCAGGACGGTGTTGATTATCTTCTTATCTCAGCAGCGGATACGGCAGGATGGGATACAGTTCTTCAGGATGCGCAGAATGCAGGCACAAGAGTGATTCTTTTCGACCGTGTAATCGACGCGGACGAGAGCCTTTACGAGGCGGCAATCATTTCCGATATGGACAAAGAAGGAGAGACGGCTGTTAACTGGCTGAGAGATCAGAAACTTGATGAATACAACATTATTCACATCCAGGGTGTTATGGGTTCGGCGGCACAGCAGGGCCGTACAGGAGCTCTTGACGCAGCAGTTGAGTCTGACGGATGGAACCTTGTAACACAGCAGGCGGCTGACTGGAACGCTGAGACAGCACAGCAGATCGTACAGTCAGTGATCGACTCAGGAAAAGACTTCAATGTAATCTATGCTGAGAACGACGATATGGCAAGAGGCGCGGTTGCAGCGCTTGACCAGGCTAATATTTCACACGGTGTTGACGGCGATGTCATCATCATGGGATTCGACACAAATACATGGGCTCTGGAAGAACTTCTTGCAGGAAACTGGAACTACGACGGACAGTGTAATCCGTATCAGGCATCTTATATCGACGAAGTAATCCAGACGATCGAGAGCGGCGGAACAGTTGAAGAGAAGACAATTTACCTTGAAGAGCAGGGATTCGATGCAACAACGATCACACAGGAAGATATCGACAACTATGGTATCTAAGTCCTGAAATGCCCGAGACTCTGAAAACATACATAAAGATATAAAAGCACGCGGCGCGGCGGGAAAAAAGAATTACGCCTGCGCCGCGCTTTTTCTAAAAAGGTTGAGAGGTGAATATACTGGTGAAAGAAAAATCTGTACTCGAAATGAGAGGCATATGCAAATACTTTCCCGGAGTGCGTGCCCTGCACAAAGTGGACTTTACACTGTGCGAGGGCGAAATCCATGCATTGATGGGAGAAAACGGCGCCGGAAAGTCTACACTGATCAAAGTTCTCACAGGTGTTTATGAAAAAGATGAAGGGGAAATCTTTCTGAAAGGTCTGGATAAGCCGGCAGTCATCCATTCTCCCCAGGATGCACAGAATCTGGGTATCAGTACGGTATATCAGGAGATCACGCTCTGCCCGAACCTGACAGTTGCCGAGAATATGTATATCGGCCGGACAAAGGGGATGGGCCAGAACTGGAAGAAAATGAACCGGGATGCGGATAAGATACTGAAGTCTCTTGGTATCCCGGCGGAGGCGACACAGCAGCTTTCCAGCTGCTCGATCGCGGTGCAGCAAATGGTGGCGATCGCGCGAGCTGTTGACATGGAGTGTAAGGTACTCATTCTCGATGAACCTACTTCTTCTCTGGACGACAATGAAGTCGAGAAGCTGTTCGGTCTGATGCGGGATCTGAAAGCAAAAGGCGTGGGAATTATATTTGTTACTCATTTCCTTGATCAGGTGTATGAAGTCTGCGATAAGATCACAGTTTTAAGAGATGGACAGCTTGTAGGCGAATACGAGATAGAGAACCTGCCGAGGGTCCAGCTTGTGGCGAAGATGCTCGGAAAAGAGCTGGATGATATGTCTGAGATCCGTGACGAGAGCCTTGTATATCATGGCTCGGATGAATCTGAGTATATAATTGAAGCGGAAGGACTTCAGAGCGACGCCGGCATCAAACCGTTTAACTTCCATATCAAAAAAGGTGAAGTCAACGGATTTGCAGGACTGCTCGGTTCCGGACGAAGCGAGTGTGTCCGTGCGATCTTTGGAGCAGATCACGTAACTGCCGGCTCTGTAAAAGTAAAAGGAAAGAAAGTTAAGATAACAAAACCGATCGATGCAATGAAGCAGGGAATTGCATACCTTCCGGAAGACCGTAAAGTGGACGGTATCGTCGGGGATCTTTCCGTACGTGAGAATATCATTCTTGCCCAGCAGGTGCTCCGCGGCTTCTTCCGTCCGTATTCAAAGGCTGAAGCGAATAAGATTGCGGAGGAATATATTAAACTTCTGGATATCAAGACTGCGTCGACCGATACTCCGATCAAATCGCTCTCCGGCGGTAATCAGCAGAAAGTTATCCTTGCAAGGTGGCTTCTGACACATCCGGATTACCTGATACTGGATGAACCGACGCGAGGCATCGATATCGGTACGAAAGTGGAAATTCAGAAATTGGTACTCAAGCTGGCGTCCGAGGGAATGAGCGTTACGTTTATCTCTTCTGAGACAGATGAGATGCTCCGAACCTGTTCGCGGCTCATCATCATGAGAGACAGAAAAGTCGTGGGTGAGATATCGGGTAGAGAGATGTCGCAGAGCAGCATCATGAGTACCATTGCCGGAGGTGACACAGAATAATGCAAAAGACAAATAAAAGAAGCTTAGGTCAGATGTTAAAGAATCTGACAAGAAAACAGATTTTTATCCCGATCGTGGCACTTCTTCTGCTGGCGGCGTTTAATCTGATCATGGATCCGGGCTTTTATCAGATTAAATTCGGTCATAACAGCGCAGGAAATCCGGTTCTGTCAGGATATCTGATCACGATACTTGACAACGGATCAGAGCTTGCGATCCTTGCCATCGGCATGACGCTCGTTACGGCGGCTACAGGCGGACAGGATATCAGCGTGGGCGCAGTGGTTGCCATTGCCGGAAGTGTGATCCTGCGTGTGCTCTGCGGAACCGAGGCAAGGCCGGAAGAGCTTCAGGCCCCGATCATCGTTGCGTTCCTTGTGGCCTGCGTGGTATCTATGCTGTTTGGCGCATTCAACGGGATACTGGTAGCCCAGTTCAAGATCCAGCCCATGGTCGCCACCCTGATCCTTTATACGGCAGGACGTAACATCGCGGCATGGATCAATCAGAACCAGCTGCCGATCGTCAATGATCCGTTGTTTGGATATTTCGGCGGTATGATTCCTGGTATCCCGGTTCCGACGCCGGTATTTATCGCGATCATCTGTATCATTATTACGGCTCTGGCGCTGAAATTTACGAATCTCGGGCTCTATACACAGTCGGTGGGAATCAATGAAAGTTCTTCCAGACTGAACGGACTGAACCCGAAATTTATCAAGTTCATTACATTTGTTATCCTTGGACTTTGCGTTGCCGTAGTCGGACTGATCAAAGTCAGCCGCCTGTCCACCATCAACTATTCGGTCATTGCGAAAGACATTGAGATGGACGCGATCCTGGCAGTTGCACTGGGCGGAAACGCGCTCAGCGGAGGAAAGTTCAATATGCCCGCATCCATCATCGGCGCATATACGATCCAGTTCCTGACCACGACCCTGTACAAATTCCAGGTCGCCTCAGAAGCGCTTCCGGCATATAAGGCTGTTGTAGTGATCATTCTGGTAGTTTTAAGCGCGCCGGTCGTAAAAGAGCGTCTTGCTGCTCTTGGCAAGAAGATAAGACCGAACACTGCAAAGGAGGTCGGCTGATATGGCATTATCTACGAATAAATCTGCGGCTGCAGGCCAGATGCAGAAAAGGAGAAAAAAGATCACGGACGCGAATCTGCTTCTGATCATCACAATCGTAATATTCCTTGTGATGTATATCGGAGCTATGATATTCCTGGGCGGAGGATTCTTAAATGCACAGAACCTGTTCAACATCCTGATGCAGCAGTCTGCGCTGATCATCACGGCATGCGGCATGAGCCTTGTCATGATCACGGGAGGAATCGATATCTCCGTGGGCGGCGTGGTGGCGCTTGTCTGCATGAGCTGTGCAGTCAGCCTTGATTATCTGCACTGGAATGTTCCAATGTCTATCCTGCTGGCGCTTGGTATCGGCCTTGCGTATGGTATCGTACAGGGATTTCTGGTGGCGTATCTTGAAATCCAGCCATTTATCATCTCCCTTGCCGGCATGTTCTTCGCTAGAGGTATGACGACAATCGTACATACAAAGCCGTTTAACGTAGAGAACGAGGCTTTTGTGGCATTGAAAAACACGCGTATCATCGTACCCGGTATGGGGAATGTAAACCGTCTCGGCAATTATATTGACGCCTATATCAATATCGGCGTTATCATAGCGATCATTGTTGTCATCGGACTCTTCATTATGCTCCGCTGGACGAAACTTGGACGTTCGTTCTATGCGGTAGGAGGAAACAGCCAGAGCGCGCTGATGCTCGGCATCAATGTAAAACGGACGAAATTCATCGCACATCTGATGTGCAGCGTCCTTGCAGGAGTTGCAGGATATGTGTATTTCCTGTATGTAGGTTCCGGCTCTGCATCTCATGCCTCAGGCATGGAGATGGATGCAATCGCTTCCTCTATTATCGGCGGCACGCTGCTGACGGGAGGCGTTGGAAACATTATTGGAACTTTTGTGGGCGTGCTGTCATTAAGTACGATCCAGAACATCGTATCCTCCGTAGGACTGGACGAGGCGTGGTGGACAGGTATCACTGTGGCGGCTATGCTGTGCCTGTTCCTCGTGATCCAGAGTGTGATCACATCACGGAAGAGAGATTAGAAATTATTCGTTGAACTGAAAAGAACATTGCAGAAAGCGGCTTGCAAGGGCAGGCCGCTTTTTACTGTGGGAGAATGATTTGATTTGTCATCAATGTGCGGATATGGTATTCTGTTAGTATGTTTTTATCAGATGAAAATATGAGAAAGGAATGGAGGAATATGAAAAAGTACAGGAGGAAAAAGGGGTTCAGGGCACTTGCGGCGGTGCTTGGGCTTAGCCTGGTATGGGGCAGTGCAGCGTCGGCAGAACCGTCGGCAGACAGCGGAGCGAAGGTGGAGGTCGATATCGTGCAAAACGGCGAACTGGTATCTGCGCAGACGGACCGGATCGACAATATGCTTTATTCAGTCATTGAACTGGATAAACCCGTGGAGCTTGAAGAAGGAGAATATTTCTCGGTTGTTCAGACA
The DNA here is from genome assembly GCA_019118885.1 of Candidatus Mediterraneibacter surreyensis. GTDB lineage: Bacteria > Bacillota > Clostridia > Lachnospirales > Lachnospiraceae > Mediterraneibacter > Mediterraneibacter surreyensis. Next base: position 45,494 of record DWYB01000032.1, read on the forward strand.
ATGCGTCTTCTTACGCCCGGAAGCGAGACGTTTCTGATTCCGCTGTAGTTTGGCAGCGAAGAGCCGGTCTATGTGCAGGGATATGATGAGGTTTCTTCTTATTACCTGAACTATACGGCTCTGTGCGGGGAAGGTCAGAGCTATATATACTTCAGCACAGAGGAAGGGAAAGATCCTCAGTGGACGGATTTAGGATCAGAGGAGGCAGAAGAATATTTTGCCATATCGCTCGATGACAGAACAGGAACGGAAAACGGCCTTACGGTCGGCAATGCCATGATCAAGGCATATACCGTAGATACAGATACAACTTTAAGCCTTTCGAATGAGTTGCTGCTCCTGATTTGCTATGACGGGGATGGACAGGAGATCAAGAGGATACAGGATCCGGATCTGACAGAAGAGATCTATATTCCCTGGAACGCTTGATGAGCTCCCGGAAGAGATACAGACCGGTGATCAGACGCAGCCGGTACTGCCGGCGGCAGCAATGGTCCTTTCTCTGATTGTGATCGTGGGAACTACAGTTATGATACGAAAACGGAATAACTGACAGACGGACTGCATATGTATAGAGTATCACAGAGGTATGTACATATATGGATTGGAATAACAATACACTGAAATGCTATATGGAAGCAGGTCTGGCGGCGCTGATCGTTCTCACGCTCGGGCTGGCCGGGGCCACAGGTGTTTTATCACCGCGGGCGGCAGAGAGTGAGCAGACAGAGGCGGCTGTCGAAGAGGACAGTACAAAAGCCGGTGAAGAAAATGAGAATAAAGATGCCGCATCGAACCCGGATGCAGAAGAGACGCAGGAGACCATAGCGGACGGGCAGTATCCGATCATGGGAAACAGCGATGTCACTGTTCAGGAGATGGTCGACTATTTTAATGCGTCCGGGGAGGAGTATCCCGCGGAAGAACTTTCCGAGGGCGGTGCGGATTCCATCGAGACATTCTGCCAGATGTATTATGATGAGGCGACGGCAGAGGGAGTGCGGCCGGAGGTGGCGTTTGCCCAGACTATGAAAGAGACAGGTTTTCTTCAGTATGGCGGAGATGCTTCTATTGAGCAGTTTAACTTCGCCGGCCTGGGAACCACAGGAAACGGTGTGCCGGGCAATTCCTATCCGGATGTGCAGACAGGGATACGGGCGCAGATTCAGCATCTCAAGGCATACGCTACATCAGATTCTCTGAACCAGGAGTGCGTGGATGACCGGTATGAGTATGTGAAGAAAGGTTCGGCGCCTTATGTGCAGTGGCTCGGGCAGCAGGAGAATCCGGAAGGACTCGGCTGGGCTACCGGAGATAACTATGGATATGATATTGTGGGGATGATAGAGGATATGATGGAATGATTTAACTTTAAATTCTATCTGTTTTGCTGGAGTAAAAATGAAAATAGGCGGCAGAAGAGACGGTTTTTCAATCTGTTTCACTGCTGCTGTTTTTATGTATTTTTTATTTGTTATTCATGCGCGGATATGTTATTCTGTTAGTGCACTTTTGAGGGAAAGTGTTCTTTATTCTAAGCCCGATATCCGGGGAAATTTCGCAGACAGATTATACAACAGAATAATAAAAGGAGTGATGCCGTTGATAATATAGACTGTATCAGTCCGGCCTGGTAAACAGCAGGTGGAGGACTGATTTTATGACATGTCAATATATAGTTGCACATAGAAAAAAGATTGTATTATACTTAAAGGAGACCTACATGGAAAAGAACAGGGTGTTACAATGGCATCCGGGTTTTCGCGCAGCTTTGCGGATTACGCTCCGTGAAGAGATGAAATATCTGGAGATGTACGAAGAATATCAGCTCAGCAGGAAACCGCTGCAGATTGATGTACGTGCTTTTACCAGTCAAATACAGACAAAGTCATGGAAATTGATCCGGGTGAACTGACGATAACATTTGTATGCAGTCATTATCCTGATAAAATGCTGCGGCATCTCGAAGAGACCCGCAAGATATATGTGGAAAAACAGGGGCAGGGAATATACTATCTGAAAGGGGATGCAATTCCCATACAGCTTTTGATCGTTCCCCAATTGTCCGACAAAGAGAATTACTGGATACAGAAACTCCGTACAGATTTAAAAGCAGGCGGGGAGATTCGCAGTTTGATGGAAAATTATGAAAAGAACAGGAAGTCAAAAGACCATGAGGCAGTTATGGATCTGATTACGAGAGCCAACCGGGAACAGATGGAGGAGGAAAAGAAAATGTGTGATGCGTTAAAAGAATTATTTGCAGAAGAATTAAAGGAAGCCGATGAAAAGGGAATAGCAAAAGGAATGGAGCTTGCAAAGAGGATCTTTGTCCTTAATGCGCAGGGAATGGCAGTAGAAGAAATTGCACGGGAGTGCGGTGTTGCACCGGAACAGGTGGAGAAACTGATATCTTAAGATTATCTAAACTCCTTGACAAAACCGCCTTGTGCGACTATAGTATTTGATAGTTAATTTTTAGTTAATACTATTGTAACAAAGGTGACGAGGAAGAGGAGTACGCTGTTGCTTCCGTCAGAGAGGACTGCCCGCAGGCTGAAAGGCGGTTTCGGAAAAGGGCAGTGGAAGGTAGCTTTTGAACCGGATGGCTGAAGAGTATTTGCGCGATAAGCCCGGCAGACGACTGCTGTGCTTGCAGGATGCGGGTAAGCTGTCCCGGAGTGGTCCACGTTACAGGACTTCAGAGGTATATTTCCGGAGATGAGCGAATTGCTCTGAATTAAGGAAATGTATGAAATAAGGTGGTACCGCGGAATCTTCGCCCTTTACGTTATGTAAAGGGCGTTTCTTTATGTAACTGTGAAAATTCCGTGAACACCGGGAGATACAGTCCGCCCCGTATTTCATAAGCATTCTAGCGCGTAGCGCGAAACTGGAGTGCGTAAGCACGACGAATGCGCATGATGCGGGGATAGGGGCGGACGTAAGAATTCGATGAGGGAGAGACAAGGAGAACGCAATGAGTAAAGAATTAGCAAAGACTTATGATCCGAAAGCGATCGAAGAAAAACTGTATGACAAATGGTGCGAGAATAAATATTTCCATGCGGAAGTGGACCGCAGCAGAAAACCGTTTACGACGGTGATGCCGCCTCCGAATATCACAGGAAAGCTTCATATGGGACACGCCCTTGACAATACACTTCAGGATATCCTGATCCGTTATAAGCGGATGGAGGGATATAATGCCCTGTGGATTCCGGGAACAGACCACGCAGCGATCTCTACCGAAGTAAAAGTGACGAACCAGTTGAAAGAAGAAGGAATCGATAAGAAAGAGCTGGGGCGTGAGGGCTTCTTAAAGAGAACATGGCAGTGGAAAGAGGAATATGCCGGAACGATCGAGAATCAGCTCAAGAAGCTGGGTATCTCCTGCGACTGGGACAGAGAGCGTTTTACCATGGACGAGGGATGTTCCAAGGCAGTTGAGGAAGTATTTATCAGTCTGTATAACAAAGGATATATTTATAAAGGTTCAAGGATCATCAACTGGTGCCCGAAGTGTAAGACTTCCCTTTCCGATGCAGAGGTAGAACATGAGGACCAGGAAGGACATTTCTGGCATATCAAATATCCGATTGTAGGAACAGACCGTTTCCTCGAGATCGCGACGACACGTCCGGAGACGATGCTGGGCGATACGGCTATCGCTGTACATCCGGATGACGAGCGCTACAAAGACATTGTAGGAAAGAAAGTGATCCTGCCGCTGGTAGGGCGCGAGATTCCGATCGTGGCGGATTACTATGTTGACAAAGAGTTCGGTACAGGTGCGGTGAAGATTACGCCGGCCCATGACCCGAACGACTTCGAGGTAGGCAAACGCCATAATCTGCCTGAGATCAACATCATGAACGATGACGCCACCATCAATGAAAACGGCGGAAAATATGCAGGCATGGACCGCTACGAGGCGAGAGAGGCTATCGTAAAAGAACTGGATGAGCAGGGATACCTTGTGAAAGTTGTTCCGCACACCCATGCGGTAGGGACTCATGACCGCTGCGGCACGACGGTAGAGCCGCTCATCAAACAGCAGTGGTTTGTGAAGATGGAAGATCTGGCAAAACCGGCTATCAATGCATTGAAGACCGGCGAGCTTAAATTTGTGCCGGACCGTTTTGACAAGATCTATCTGCACTGGCTGGAGAATATCAAAGACTGGTGTATTTCCCGTCAGATCTGGTGGGGCCACAGAATCCCGGCATACTACTGCGACGAGTGCGGTGAAGTTGTCGTTGACCATCATGCTCCGGAGAAGTGTCCGAAGTGCGGCTGTACGCATTTCACGCAGGACGAGGACACTCTGGATACATGGTTCTCGTCAGCGCTTTGGCCGTTCTCCACACTGGGATGGCCGGACAAGACAGAGGATCTGGACTACTTCTATCCGACGGATGTACTTGTGACAGGATATGACATTATCTTCTTCTGGGTAATCCGTATGGTATTTTCAGGATATGCGCACACCGGCAAATCACCGTTCCATACGGTACTCATCCACGGACTGGTACGTGATTCCCAGGGCCGCAAGATGAGTAAATCTCTCGGAAACGGCATCGATCCGCTGGAGATTATCGACAAGTACGGCGCAGATGCACTCAGACTCACGCTCGTGACCGGAAACGCGCCGGGCAACGATATGCGTTTCTACAATGAGAGAGTAGAGGCAAGCCGTAATTTCGCCAACAAGGTATGGAACGCATCCCGTTTCATCCTTATGAATATGAAGGATGACGCAGTCATTGAGAAACCGGACGATGCGCTGCTTACGCCGGCTGACCGCTGGATCCTCTCCGCGGTGAACACACTGGCGAAAGACGTGACGGAGAACATGGATAAATACGAGCTCGGTATCGCGGTGCAGAAGGTATATGACTTTATCTGGGATGAGTTCTGCGACTGGTATGTAGAGCTGGCGAAATACCGGATCTATCATGCCGATGAAGACCCGAAAGCTGCAGACTGTGTTCTGTGGGTGCTGAAGACAGTCCTCGGACAGGCTCTGAAGCTGCTCCATCCGTTCATGCCGTTCATCACAGAGGAGATCTACAGTGCACTTGTGCCCGAAGAAGAGTCTCTGATGATGTCAGAGTGGCCGAAGTACAGGGAAGAGTGGAATTTCCCGTCGGATGAGAACGTGATGGAACATGTAAAAGCAATCACAAAAGGTATCCGCAATATCCGCTCCGAGATGGATGTGCCGAACAGCAGAAAGACGAAAGTATATATTGTCTGCACACAGGAAGAACTCTGCAGCGGTATCAGGGCGGTCAGCGAATCTGTGAAGCCGCTGATGATGGCAAATGAGATCCTGATCCAGGGTGACAAAGAAGGAATCGCAGACAGCGCGGTATCGGTTGTAGTTCCGGCTGCGGTTGTCTATCTGCCGCTGGAAGATCTGGTGGATTTTGAGCAGGAACGCGAGAGACTGGCAAAAGAAGAAGCAAGGTTAAATAAGGAGATAAAGAGAGCGCAGGGTATGCTCTCCAATGAAAAATTCGTGAGCAAGGCTCCGGCAGACAAGGTTCAGGCTGAGAGAGACAAGCTGGAGAAATACACACAGATGCTTGAGCAGGTAAAAGAGAGGATAGCAGGACTTGCTAAATAGTTCGGAGGAAGTTCTCTCTTAGAAAAGAAAGGATGTACGATCATACATGAAACGCATTCATATCAGAAAACCTGATATCAAAGGATTTTTTACAAAAGTCAGACATCTGAAAAAAGAAGATATCAAGCGGCACTTTAAGGAGAAAAAAGAGCGCAGGCAGCGTATACTCGAAGAACGGCGCAACAGCAGATTTGCGAAGAAGATGCAGCCGGTCTATAAATGGATGAACAGACTTTCCCTGCCTCTTACATTTCTCCTTGCATGTGTGATCAACTTTTTGATCGAAGTGGTTTCCCGGTTGTCTCTTTTTGAGGCGTGGGATTACCTTGTGGGATCACCTCTTGTGTTCCTGTATAATGCGTTTATGATATTCGTTACGTTTATGATCGTATATCTGTTCAGGAGGAGAGTGTTCGCCCGGATACTGATCAGCGTGTTCTGGCTGTTTCTGGGAATCTGCAACGGCTATCTGCTCACCAAGAGAGTGACGCCGTTCAACGCTCAGGATCTCAAGGTCCTTTCCGACGCGCTGGAACTGACAGGGAATTATTTTAACGCATTCGAGATCGTCATGATCGTGATCGGTGTTGTAGCGGTTGTGTTCTGGGTCGTCTCCATGTGGAGAAGAGGCGGACAGTTTACCGGGAAGATGCACAGGATTATTGCGCTGGGAGGAGTTGCGGTTTCATTTGCAGCATGCCTGTGGCTGACGGATGTGGCGATTGATAAGCGCGTCATCTCCAACTATTTCGGTAATATTGCTTTTGCCTATGAGGACTACGGATTCCCGTACTGCTTTTCAGCCAGTCTGTTCAATACGGGTATCAATGAGCCTGCAGGCTACAGCGAAGAGACGATGGACGAGATCAGCAACAATGGCGAGATCACAAAGAATGAGACCGGACGCTCGGAGGATGAGCTTCCGAATATCGTATTTGTGCAGCTGGAATCATTTTTTGATCCTACAGAGGTTGAGTGGCTCCGGTTTTCCGAAGATCCGATCCCGAATCTGAGATCCATGTTTAAAGAATATTCCACCGGATACTTTAAAGTTCCGTCCGTTGGCGCAGGTACCGCCAATACAGAATTTGAGGTGCTGACAGGCATGAGTATGCGTTTCTTCGGACCGGGAGAATATCCGTACAAGACATATGCCAAGTTCAATCCGCTGGAAAGCGCGGCAAGCGCCCTTAAAGCGCTCGGGTACGGGGCTGAGGCTCTTCACAACAACGGGGGGAATTTCTACAGCCGTGCACAGGTGTTCAACAATATGGGATTTGATCATTACACCAGCAAGGAGTTTATGAACATTCTTCAGACGACCCCGAAAGGATGGGCGACGGATGATATCCTTGTTCCGAATATCATGGAATCCATGGATACGACAGACGGACAGGATTTTGTATTTACCGTCAGTGTAGAGGGACATGGGGAGTATCCTACAGAGAAAGTGCTGGAGAATCCGGAGATCGTCGTCAGCGGCGTTGAGGATGAGGGCGAGAGAAATGCATGGGAATACTATGTCAACCTCGTTCATGAGATGGATAAATTCGCAGGAGAGCTGATCAAAGAGATCGAAGCCAGAGATGAGCCGTCGGTTGTTGTATTCTATGGGGATCATCTGCCTACTATGAATCTGGAGGCAAAAGATCTCAAGAGCAGATATCTTTATAATACAAATTATGTGATCTGGGATAATATCGGACTTGAGAAGAAAGACGGCAATATAGCGGCGTATCAGATTATGGCCGATGTGTTTGACCGCCTGGATATCCATTCCGGTACGGTATTTAACTACCATCAGGAACGCCGTCAGACAAAAGACTATCTGGCGGATCTGGAACTGCTGCAGTACGATATCATGTACGGAAAACAGTATGTATATGATAAGAGCGGGGCTCCGATCACCGAGGGGCATATGGTCATGGGCGTTAAAGATGCTCTGATCAATCAGCTTGTCGAGCAGTCTGACGGAGCTACCTACAGTATTTACGGAGATAATTTTACAAAGCAGAGCAAAGTGTATATAAACGGTGAAAAGCAGAGTACGACATTCTTGAATAATACAAGACTGGATCTGAAGGAATCATCAATTGAGAATGGAGACACTATTATGGTGGCCCAGGTGGGATCCAGCAATACGATATTCAGGGAGTCGAAGACATATGAATATAACGACGGAACGCTCACGGAGCTCCCGCCGGATCCGAATGCACCGGAGAACGGGCGTCAGGCGTTTGTCAGTCAGGAAGAAGAACAGGAAGAATGACATACGGTGAAGCGGTAGAGTATATACTGGATATTCCGAAATTTACAAAGAAAAACGATGCAGTGCACACAAAAACCTTTCTCAGATACCTGGGAGATCCCCAGGAGAACCTGAAAGTGCTCCACGTGGCGGGAACCAACGGGAAAGGTTCCGTGTGCGCCTATCTGGAAGCAATGCTCCGTTCGGAAGGTAAGCGGACGGGGCTTTTTACTTCCCCCCATCTGGTAAGGATCAATGAAAGGATCGCTATTGACGGCTGTCAGATCAGCGACGGCAGGTTCTGTCAGATCTTTGGGAGAACTTTTGATGCGGTGAAGAGGATGGAAGAACAGGGATTATCTCACCCGACTTTTTTTGAATTTCTGCTGGGAATGGCTCTGTGCGCTTTTCAGGAGGAGGGTGTGGAGTATGCCGTCCTTGAAACCGGGCTGGGAGGAAGGCTGGATGCAACCAGTGCGGTAGAACCGCCGCTTGCCTGTGTCATCACTTCCATCGGCTATGATCACATGCAGTATCTGGGAGATACCCTTGCCGAAATAGCGGCGGAGAAAGCCGGGATCATCCGACCGGGCGTACCGGTGTTCTACGCCTCATCATCGGAGGATAGCGACAGAGTTATTGAGGAAACGGCGGTGAAAAACAAAAGTTTCTGTAAAAAAATCGGGAAAGACGCGTACGAAATTCTTGGAATAAAAGACAAACATATTGCATTTTCCTGTTCCAGTGATTATTATGGAAATACCACGTGGAAGCTTAACAATATCGGAACTTATCAGCCGGGCAATGCAATGCTTGCAATGGAAGTGATGCGGTATCTCTTCGGAAAAGACGCGCATCCTGCACGGTGGAGAGCAGTTCTGAAAGACCTGAAATGGAGCGGGAGGATGGAAGAAATCCTGCCGGGAGTATATGTTGACGGGGCGCATAACATCAGCGCGGTTGAGGCTTTTACAAGGAGCGTTCCGAAAGATGAGGGCGGATATATTATTATATTTTCCGCGGTAAAAGACAAAGAATATGAGAAGATGGTTTCTGTGCTCTGCAAAAATCTGCAGCCTGATATGTATATTGTGACTCATATCGAGGATGCGCGGGGAGAGGATGCAAAGCGGCTTGGAAATATCTTCCGGAAATATACAGACCGTCCGGTCAGTGTGCTGGAGTCGGTGAAAGATGCGCTTGAGCGGGCGCTTGCAGAGCGGGGAAAACGCAGGATATACTGCCTGGGTTCCCTATATCTGACGGGGATGATAAAGGAATTGATTCAGGAGGTAGATACAGATGCTTAACTACGAAGAAGAATTAAAAAAGTTCAGACCGAGTCTTGAAGTTGAGGATATTGAGGATGCCGTATATCAGGAGGATCTTTCGGATATGACGGATCTGCTTAAGCAGGTTATGGATCAGAAGAAATAAGTACAGAAAGTCAATGGTGGAAATAGATGGATTACACGAAAAAAATCGTATATCAGTCTAACTACTGGTATAACGATGGTCTGCGTAAGGCGCAGATCCGGGATATGTCCGGCGCGATTGTTTCATTGCGGCGCAGCCTGCAGTTCAACAGGGAAAACATTGCAGCCAGAAATCTTCTGGGCCTGGTCTATTACGGGATCGGCGAAGTGCCGGAGGCACTGGTCGAATGGATCATCAGTAAAAATCTTCGTACGCACAATAATATAGCGGATTACTATATCAATACGGTACAGGCTTCTGCAAAGGAATTGGAGACGATCAACCTTGCGATCAAGAAATACAACCAGTGTCTTGCATACTGTCAGCAGAACGGGGAAGATCTGGCGATTATCCAACTGAAACAGGTCGTGGCGTCGCATCCGTCCTTCCTGAAGGCACATCAGCTCCTGGCGCTCCTTTACCTGCATACAGGCCAGTATACCCGTGCGCGCCAGATGATCCGGCAGGCGAGAAAGCTGGATACGGGCAATGAGATCACTTTGAAATATATGCACGAGCTTACCCATCAGAGAGGAAAGCAGAGGCGCAGATCAGAGAAAAAGAAAGAAGATGCTGTGGAGTACAGCCTCGGAAATGAGACCATCATTCAGCCGAAACATTCCAGGGTGAAAGAAATGGCAAGCCATCTTGCGGTGGCAAATGTGTTTATCGGCGCTGCGATCGGCGCTGCGATCATATGGTTTCTGGTGGCGCCTGCGGTAAACCAGTCGCAGAATAACCGTATGAATGACCAGATGCGCGAATACAGCGATCAGATCAAAACACTGGAGGCGCAGGTCAGCGCACAGACAAGGACGCTGGACAACTACCGGGCGTCCGGTGAAGAGGTGGAGGCAGATACAAATCAGGCCCAGACGACACGCGACAGTTATGAGAATCTTATGACTGTTGTCGAACAGTATAATTCGGGCGAGTACAGTTACACGACTATGGCGGACTCCCTGATCGGCATCGACCGGGATTCGCTGGGGGAGAGCGGAAAGTCACGGTATGACGAACTGACGGACGCGATCTATCCGAGCGCCTGCGAGACGAATTTTGCTACCGGAACAGAGGCGCTTTCGGCAGGAAATTATCAGGGAGCCGTGGATGCGCTTTATAAAGTCGTCCGCATGAATGCAGGCTATAACGACGGACAGGCATTGTTCAATCTGGCCCAGGCATACATGGGAAACGGTGATAATGACAACGCAATTACATATTTCCAGAGAGTCGTTGATGATTACGGCGATTCGGAGTACGCGGAGGAAGCACAGACGAATCTGGATACACTTTCCGCTGCTGCGGATGATTCCGGAGACAGTACTTCGGGAGGAGATTCTTCAGGCGGCGACAGCAGCCGGTAAAACGGAGAAATACAAATAAGATACGAAAGAAAAGGATATGCCGATGGCATGTCCTTTTACTTTTATGCTGACAGAAATTGAGGAGGAGTATCAATGAAATATCAGGTTCAGGAAAACTGTCTGACAATCTATCTGCCAAGAGAGGTGGATCACCATAACGCGGAGGAGATCAAGAGGGAGGCGGATGCCGTGGTCGACAGGAATCATATAAAATATGTGATCTTTGATTTTGAAAAAACGGACTTTATGGACAGTTCGGGAATAGGGGTCATCATGGGGAGATATAAGACGGTCAGTCTGATCGGCGGCGAAGTATGGGCGGTGCACACGAACGCCAGAGTCAAAAAAATACTCACATTGTCAGGAGTGACAAAAATAATGCAGATATATGAGGAGGAAACATTATGAAAAATACGAATGAAATGGAAATCAGGTTTGACAGCAGGTCGGAGAATGAAGGTTTTGCCAGGGTGTCGGTTGCAGCGTTCATGACTCAGCTGAACCCTACCGTGGAAGAAGTAGCGGATGTTAAGACCGCTGTATCTGAAGCGGTGACAAATGCAATCATACACGGGTATGAAAATGAGGTGCACAAGGTCAGTATCCGGTGCAGGATAACGGAAAATGTATTTACCGTAGAAGTATGCGATGCAGGAAAAGGGATAGAAAATGTGGAACAGGCTATGCAGCCGATGTTTACCACATTGCCGGAACAGGACCGTTCCGGAATGGGATTTGCATTTATGGAAGCCTTTATGGACAGCGTGGAAGTGGAGTCAGAGCCGGGAAAAGGCACCCGGGTAAAGATGAAAAAGACCGTCGGAAAAGGAAGGGAGATATGGACCACACAATCGCTTTGATCAGGAAATCACACGACGGGGATAAAGAGGCGAGAGAACAGCTTGTAGAGGAAAATATCGGTCTGATCTGGTGTGTTGTAAAACGTTTCGGAGGGCGTGGCGTGGAGACGGAGGATCTCTTCCAGATCGGAAGCATCGGTCTGCTCAAAGCAATCGACAAGTTTGACCTGTCTTACGACGTGAAATTTTCCACATACGCGGTGCCCATGATCTCCGGGGAGATAAAGCGCTTCCTGCGGGATGACGGGATGATCAAGGTCAGCCGTTCTCTGAAAGAACTTGCATACAAAAGCCTTAAAGTGGGCGAAAAACTTACGGACAGGCTGGGAAGGGAACCTACGATGGAGGAACTGTCAGAAGAACTGGGGGTTGGAAAAGAAGAACTTGTACAGGCCATGGAAGCGGGCGGAGAGGTGGAGTCTATCTATCGGCCGATCCACCAGAAAGAGGGAAGTGAGATCCGCCTTCTTGACAAGATTGAGGAAAAAGAAAAGAGCGAGGACAAAATCCTGGAGCGGCTGGTATTAAAAGAACTGTTGGAAACATTAAGCGCAGAGGAACGACAGCTGATTTATCTGCGCTATTTTGCCGACCGGACGCAGTCTGACGTAGGGAAGATTATGGGAATATCTCAGGTGCAGGTGTCCAGGACGGAGAAACGGATCATGGAGAAATTAAAAAGAAAAGTATATTTTTCAGAGAATCTCAGATAATATACAGCATACGAAGTGTGGAAGAAAAAGATACAAGGACAGGTGAGCGGGATGGATGACGGACAGAAGAAAATATGGATCTGCCTTTTCGCGGTGGTACTGGCGGCGGTAGTGATCGGGATCCTCTATAGTTTCAGCTCTTCCGGAGAGCACAGCAGCGAGGGATTCCTCATACAGGCGCCGTGCGTACAGTGCGCGGGCGTCAGGGCGCAGGGCAATAACGCGCAGGGGGAGGTGAGCGGCCATGCCGTCTGAGAGCAGGACGCTTTATATAAAAGGCGACCGGGATGTGGAGGTCACAAGGCCGGATGTGACGCTGGGAGATCTGCTGAGCATGGAGTGTACGGATAAGAGGAAGCTTGCGCGGATCCGGACGATAAAGATCGTAAAATTTCAAAAAGGCAGACGCCAGAGATGCGTGGTCTCCGTGCTCAGGATCATTTCCCTGATCCACGAGCAGTTCCCGGATCTGGTTATCCAGAATCTCGGGGAGAGCGATATGATCGTGACATACGAAGACCAGAAAACCGCGCCTGCTGCGTGGCATATCATAAAGACGGCTTTCGGAGCCGCAGTCACATTTTTCGGAGCCGCGTTTTCCATTATGGCATTTAACAACGACGTGGATGTGACAAAACTCTTCGGACAGCTTCATGAGCTTGTGACAGGGCAGGAAACGTCCGGATTTTCCATTCTGGAGATCACCTATTCGATCGGGCTTACCGCGGGGATCATGATCTTTTTCAATCATTTTGGAAAGAGGCGGTTTACTGCGGATCCCACTCCTATGGAGATCCAGATGAGGCTGTATGAAAATGATATCCAGACGACGATCGTTGAAAATGCAGGAAGGAAGGGGGAGGAGATCGATGTGGGTACAGCAGATCTTTCTGGCGGTCGTCGGACTTAGCGCAGGGGTCGCCGCGGCGGGCGGCCTTTTTTCTTTTATCGTGGAACTGGGAGTGATCGCGGATTTTGCCGACCGGACGCATACCGGAGATAAGGTGCTGTTTTATGAAGAGTGTACGGCCCTTGGAGGGATCCTGGGAAATCTGGTCTATATCTTTGAGATCCATATACCTGCTCAGAATGCGGGACTTGGCGTGTTCGGGATCTTCGCGGGAATCTTTGTAGGGTGCTGGGCCATGGCGCTGGCGGAGATCCTGAACGTGTTCCCTGTCTTTATGAGGCGCGCCGGGATCGCGCGGTATCTGTCCGTCTTTATCGTCAGTCTGGCCCTGGGAAAAGGACTGGCAGCGTGCCTGTTCTTTGCCCGGGGCTGGTAAGACCAGGAGAAAAGCGGAAGAAAGGACAGGAAAAGACTAGAAGTTTGTCGATTCCCGCAGGATCAGCTCGGTGTCCAGGATGAACCTCTGGGGTTCTTTCTGAGGATTGGCGATCATGGACAGAAGTTGTGTGCACGCCATAAATCCCATGTTATGTTTGGGCTGGTTGACGGTCGTGATATTGGGTGTAGTCATAATGGAGATGTCAATGTTGTCAAAGCCTGCGACCATAATATCGTGGGGGACACTGTAGCCTTCCAGGGCGCAGGCGCGCAGTGCCGCGGCTGCCATGATATCAGAGACGCAGACGATGGCATCCGGCGTGTCGGCTCCTTTGAGCATGGTGCAGATGGCGGGAACCGCAACGCTGAAGCTTCCGTCCGGAACAGTGATCATATGGGAAGGGTTGAGCGGAAGTCCGGCTTCGGCAAGAATCTCCTTATATCCCTGGAGTCGAAGTTTTGCATAGGTATATCGCGCGGGGTCGCAGTTGACCAGCGCGATTTTTTTTCTGCCTGCGGTCAGGATATAACGGATCAGTTTCTTGATGGCAGCCAGATTGTCTATGGTGATGTAGGAGTTCCCATCCGTTTCGTTAAATTCACTGCACTGGATCACCTTTGTGTGGGCGTTGAGCTGTTCCAGGAGTGTTCCCTCGAGTTTCTGCATGATGATCACGCCGGAAATGTCTGACTGTGTGATAAAATGGATGATCTGCTGTATGTTGAACTGAGTCAGCATCTCATTGATGATAAGAAGCTGACATCCGTTCTGATTTGCCGCATCCTGGATCCCCTGAGCGATATCTGTATAGAATGGATTGTTCATTACGGGAATGATGGCAAGTATCCTCATCTCGCAGGAAATCTTCGGGATGGACTCGGGGAGCGTTCCGCCCAGTTCTTTCACCGCGCTGTAAATCTGTTTGAGCGTCGCCGGGTGGACGAGCTGAGGCTGGCGGAAAGCCCGGGAGATAGTAGAAGGAGATATACCAAGTTTTTCCGCTATTTTAGAGTAAGGAACATTTGATTTATTCATACGCACTGTAACTCCGTTCAGTTATTTTCAGATTAATCATATCGGATTGCATAGCCTGAGTCAAGGAAAAAGACAGAAAAATGAAAATATTTCATAAAAATGAAAAAATAAAATTTCATTACAATGAAAAAATGCTGAATAAAATGGAAAAATAGATAGAATAAAATGATAATATAGAAAATAAATAGACAATGTGCATAAAAATATAGACCTAAATTTAGGAATATCGCGAAAAATTTCAGAAAATAGATGAAAAATATGAAAAAATAATTGACTTTTTATATGTGCGGTACCATAATGTGATTAAAAATAAAGGCAGCGAAAAAGAGCTGCAGAAGGAGGAAACATTATGAAAGCTATGAAAAGAGGCGTGGCCCTCCTGCTGGCGTCACTGATGACGTTATCACTGGCGGCATGCGGATCTGGTTCGGGTTCAGGAGACGAAAAGAAAACGGACGACAGCAAGAATGCTTCCACAGAAAGTACCGAAAGCGGGGTAAAGATCGGATATATTTCCCCGGGGCCGGACACATGGTACTTAAGAGCGGAAGAAGGAGCAAAATGGGCGTGCGAGAAAGCGGGGGCAGAATTTATCTCTGTTAACTCAAACCGCGATTCTGAGCAGGAGCAGACAAACATCGATTATCTGATCGATGAAGGGGTCGACTGCATCGTGATCCTGTCATGGAATGAAGCGGGCTGCGTATCGGCTGCAGAAAAATGTAAGGAAGCCGGCATCGGCTGCGTTGTATTCGACGCATGCGGCGTGATGAAGAACCATGACGTAGATATCACAGCGTCTGTAGACTTTGACTGGAACAGCATGGGCGGTACATATGTAGACTGGATGACAGAGACATATCCGGGCGAAGATTATGTATTTATCAGCGGAACACCGGACAGCGTGGTATGCCAGACTCTTGAGGCAAGCCTGAGCGAAGCGACGGAGAAATCCGGAAAGCTGGAGTGTGTGGATGTAAGATACGGCCAATACGAGCCGGAGACCGCTGCGAACGAGGCGGAAGACCTTGTTAATTCAGGACTCGACTTCTCGATCATCGGCGTGATCAATGAAGACTGCGCGGCAGCGATCATCACACGTCTGGAGGATATGGGAGTGGCAGATCAGTATCATGTATTCGCACAGAACGGATCAGATACAGGCGTTGATCTGATGAAAGCAGGATCTCTTGAATTTACGATCGCGTCTTCACCCGGACTTGAGGGTGCGGTTGCGGTATTCGCAGGAATCGACGGCGTGACAAATGACAGGGAACCGAATCAGTATATCAGCTGCCCGATCGCGCCGGTAACGCCGGACGATGTGGACAATCCGGAAATCGTGATCCCATGGTCTGTGGACGAAGGATCTTGGACAACATTGATCAAGGAGAACTTTTCTGATTACGCAGCTTATGTAGAGTAAATAGTGGCAGATTCTAAGGAGAGGATGGGGAGATGTAAGAGGCCTCCCCATCCTCTTTTCGCAACAGAAACGGTGAGGCTATGAATAAACTATTAGAGTTAAGGGATATATCCAAGTCATATTCCGGAGTACAGGTGCTTACGGGGATCAATGTCGATCTTTCGGAAGGAGAAGTCCTCTGCTTTGTAGGCGAGAACGGCGCAGGAAAATCCACACTGATCAAGATCATATCCGGAGCGATCCAGGCGGACGGCGGAACAGTAAAATATTTCGGAAAAGAATACGGACGGCTTCATCCAAGGCAGGTCATCGACATCGGAGTCGCCACCATTTATCAGGACATCGATCTGGTGGATAATCTGTCGGTGGCGGACAATATATTCCTTGGCCGGGAGCTGAAAAACAAACTGGGATTTATTAATGCGAGAGAACAGGAACGCCAGGCGGATGAGCTGCTCACGGAACTGAAACTGGACAATATCAGGGGCGGCGATCTGCTGAGTGACCTGTCTACAGCGCAGAAACAGTGCGTGCAGATCGTAAAAGCGCTGAAAAATCATGCGAAAGTCCTGATCCTCGACGAGCCGACGGCCTCTCTGGGAGACAAAGAGACGAGGCTTTTGCTGGAACTGGTGAAAAACCTGGCGTCGCAGGGGATGGGGATCATATATATCTCCCATTTTATCGATGAACTTTTTGAAGTGGGAAAGACGCTGCTCATCCTGAAAGACGGGGAGCAGGTGGCCGTGCGGAAAACGGCGGAGACCACCCCGGATCAGGTGATCCATGACATGATCGGAAGAGACGCTTCAAGCTTCTATAAAAGAGAGTACTTCCCCATCGGGAACCGGGTGCTGCGCGCGGAGCATTATGAGAACAAAAACACAGTGCACGACGTCAGCTTTGAAGTCAGATCGGGCGAAGTGTTCGGTCTGGGCGGCCTGGTGGGAGCGGGGCGGACTGAGCTCGCCCGCATGATCTACGGCGCGGACCATAAAAGGAGCGGCAGGCTGTATGTGGACGAGAAGGAGATCACTCCGACAGATCCAAAAGACGCCATAAGCAAAGGCATATTCATGATATCCGAAGACCGGAAAGGGGAAGGGCTTTTAAACTTACGTTCTGTAAAAGAAAATATCATGGTCACCCACAATGAGAGCCATGAGTTTATCAACCTGAAGAAAGAGTCGGAGGAAGTGGAGAAGAGCATCCGGGCCTTTGAGATCAAGGTCCCAAGTCAGGACGCGGAGGTGACCAGCCTCTCGGGCGGCAACCAGCAGAAGACGATCATCGCCAGATGCGTGATGGACCCGGGCGAGATCTATATCTTTGATGAGCCGACGAAAGGCGTGGATGTGGGGGCGAAGGAGGAAATCTACCAGCACATCCTGAATCTTGCAAAAGCAGATAAATTTGTCATCATCATTTCATCGGATATGCCGGAACTGCTTTCCATGAGCGACCGGATCGGCGTTATGCATGAGGGAAAACTGACGCATATCCTGGACGCAAAAAAGACGACGGAAGATGACCTGATGAAAAAATATCTGGGATACTGACCGTACGGCGGATCAGTATGCCGGGTCAGGGAAAGGAGTAACTTTGGAGGACGATTATGGAAGGACAGAAAAATTATAAAGGCAAACTATTAAAAGTAATCACATCACAGCCCTTCATCCTGTTTATTTTTATTATTCTTGTAGCGGTTGTGACAAATTCGGTCAACGATAAATTCCTTACGGCGAGCACGATCAACAGCATCCTGGGACAGGCGGCGGGGCTGGGCCTTGTCTCTGCCGGGGCTACGATCCTGGTCATCTCCGGGCATTTCGACATATCAACGGGAAGGATGGTAGGGCTTGCCATGTGCGCCATGGCGCTCATGATGAACAACGGAATGAATCCGGCGCTTGCTTCGCTCCTGGGAGTTCTGATCTGCGTGGCCTGTTCTGTCTTCAACGGAGCGGTATCGATCGCGTTTAACGCGCCGTCTTTCGTAGTTACGCTGGCAACGCAGAACATTTATTACAGCATCGCCCTGCTTTTGACCGACGGATATATGCAGACATTATACGGGAAGTACAGAACGCTTGCATCCTATGAATTATTTGGCGTATTTCCGCTGATCTATCTGGTATTGATACTAGGATTCGTGGCAGTGTACATCATACTGAAACACACCCGGACAGGCCGGCAGGTTTATGCCATCGGAACGAACCAGAGAGCGGCTTACATATCGGGGATCAATATTAATTTCAGCAAGCTGAAATTTTTCCTGATCAGCGGTGTCCTTGTAGGGATCGCGAGTATGCTGATGCTCTCCAGGATCAGTGCGGCCCAGGCGACTACCGGGTATGGGATGGAGACGGAAGCCATCGGCGCCGTTGTGATCGGAGGTTCGTCCATCAACGGTGGAAAAGGCGGAGTTGTGGGCACGTTCTTTGGCGTGATCCTGCTCAGCATGATATCGACAGCGATCAATATGCTGCATATCAATGCGTTCTATGAATATATGGTATACGGTATCGTGATCCTGCTTGCGCTGGGGATCACGGCAGTGCGAAATTATACCGTGGCAAAGAAAAATGGCTGATAAGGCCGGAAAGGAGAGAGCGATGTACCATATCGGAATGACCCAGTGGATCGTGGGAGACGAGCCGCTGGAAGTAAGCTGCGAGAGAATGCAGCGGTACGGATATGACGGGATTGAGTTTGCGGCCGAGCCATACAGCCTGGATGCACAGGATTGTCTTTCGCTGATGGACAAATACGGCCTGGACTGCCGCTCTCTGTGCGGGATCTTCGGAGAAGACAGAGATCTGACGGACGCGGGATCGGCCGGACGCCGCGCAGTGCAGTATCTGAAGGACAGCACAGACTTTGCCGTTAGAGTGGGAGCAAAGATCATCATCGTGGTGCCATCCCCGGTAGGAAGAACGGCAAAACCGGAAGGGGTATCTGTCGAAGAGCTGACGGAAAACGCGGTGAAAAATATCAGAGAGGCGGCGGACTATGCAGAACAGAAAGGGGTGCGCTTCGCTATTGAAGCGATCAACCGCTATGAGACATGGTTTGTCAATACGCTGTCCAAGGCGATGGAATTTGTGAATAGAGTGGATCACCCGGCAGTGGGGATCATGGCGGATCTTTTCCATATGAGTATCGAAGAAAACAGTATGGTGGACAGTCTGTATATGATCCGGGATCATCTTCTCCACGTGCATATCGCGGACAACACGCGGGAACCGGCGGGCATGGGAACTACGGATTTTAAAGAGATACTGCGTGCTCTGAGGCGGATCGGCTATGAGGGCTCTCTGACGATGGAGTTTATGTACCGTCTGGCGGATCCCTACAGTGCACAGCAGATGAACACGCAGCAGAAGCTCATGGACAGATATGCACAACAGGCCATAGATTATATCAGGATGGCAGAGCGCAGTGTTGAAAATTTCGAGGAGGTTTGATATATGATAGGCGTAGGCATTATCGGCTGCGGACGGATTGCACAGGAGAGACATCTCCCCGAGTATCAGGAAAATCCGTACGCAAAGATCATCGGCGTCTTCGACGTCAATATGGAGCGCGCGGAAGAAATCGCTGCAAAGTATTCCGCAAAAGCGTATCCTTCCTATGAAGAACTGTTAAAAGACCCGCGGATCGAAGCGGTTTCTGTCTGCTCCGCAAATAATACTCATGCGGAAATCTCAGTGGCGGCGCTGAAAGCAGGCAAGCATGTGCTGTGTGAAAAGCCGATGGCAGTCACGTACGAAGAGTGCGAGGCAATGACAAAAGCCGCAGAAGAGAGCGGGAAATATCTGATGATCGGACAGAATCAGCGCCTGACAAAAGCGCATGTAAAGGCAAAGGAAATGATCCGGGAAGGACTGATCGGGAAAGTCTTGACTTTCCGGACGACATTCGGACACGGCGGGCCGGAGACGTGGAGCATCGATCCGGGAAAGAAAACATGGTTTTTTGACAAGAAGAGGGCTGCGATGGGAGCCATGGCCGATCTGGGAATACACAAGACAGATCTGATCCAGTATCTCCTTTCGCAGAAGATTACGGAGACGACGGCAAAATTGACGACTCTTGACAAAAGAGGCGCGGACGGAGAGCTGATAGGAGTTGACGACAACGCCATATGCATCTATAAGCTGTCTGACGGAACGATCGGAACCATGACCGCTTCGTGGACATACTATGGAGCGGAAGATAATTCCACCGTCTTGTACGGAACGGAGGGCATCCTGCGGATCTATGACGATCCGGAGCACGCCATCGTCCTGATCGGAAAGGACGGAACGAGAAAAGAATATGATGTGGAAGCGATACAGACAAATGACAATCAGACGAAGTCCGGCGTGATAGACCTGTTTATAGACAGTCTGGAAAAAGGTATGGAGCCTCCTGTTTCCGGAGCGTCTGTTCTCCATGCGATGAAGGCTGTATTTGCCAGCATCGAGTCGTCAAAAGAGGGCAGGACGATTGTCATAGATAATGAAGATCAGTGAGGAACAGAATATGAAGATTGGGTATTTGACATCGATCCTTGACGGATATGATTTTGAAACAGCAGTGGATACGGCGGCAGAGATGGGATTTGAATGCATTGAAGTGGCATGCTGGCCGTCCGGAGGCGCAGAGAGGAGATATGCGGGTGTGTCTCATATCGACGCTGGACGCGTGGCCGCAGACGAGGCGTACCGGAATCATATCCTGGATTATACGAAAGAAAAAAACATACAGATATCCGCCCTGGCATACTATCCGAACACTATGGACCCGGATCTGGAAAAACGCAGGGAAAATATCGATCATCTGAAAAAGGTGATCAAAGCGTCGGCTCTGCTGGGCGTAAATCTGACGAATACATTTATAGGAAGGGATCAGAATAAGAATCTGGAAGAAAACCTGGAGCTCTTTGAAGAAATCTGGCCGGATATCATCCGGTATGCAGAGGAAAACGGAGTTCGGATCGGGATTGAAAACTGTCCGATGCTCTTTGGGCCGGATCAGTGGCCGGGGGGCCAGAATCTGATGTATTCTCCTGTGATCTGGAGAGAATTGTTCAGGAGGATACCGAGTCCGAACTTTGGGCTTAATTTTGACCCCAGCCATTTTGTGTGGCAGGGGATGGACTATATCCGTCCGATCTATGAGTTTAAAGACAGGATGTTCCACATTCATTTCAAGGACATCAAACTGTTGCCTGACAGGCTCGAGGAATGCGGATGCCTGGCGTATCCGCTGGATTATATGATCCCGAAGATCCCGGGACTTGGCGATGTGGACTGGGGAAAATTCGTATCTGCTCTGACGGATGTGGGATACGAAGGGGATGCCTGCATCGAAGTGGAGGACCGCGCCTTTGAGGGCAGCAGGGAGAAGGTCATGAAGTCTCTTCTCCAGTCGAAGCGGTATATTGAGCAGTTTGTATGATCCGGTGCGGAAGATGGGGTGACATACTGAAAATAGATGTACAAAGTGGGGGCTATCGGGAACTGGGCAGGACCGGATGGCCCCCTGTTACAGTTGAGCGTCTACCCATTTCGATCCGGATTTCGTGCCGCTCGGGATCGGAATTAGAATATGAGTACAGGTCGAATCCGATGAGCTCGAATCCGTTTTTGAGGTAGAATGACACCGCCTTTTCATTGCAGGTTTGGGTCTCCAGGACCGTCATACGGGCGCCGCTTTTCTGTGATTCGTTTAATATCGTGTTCAGCAGCAACGTGCCGATCCCCTGGCGTCGGATGGGTTCGTCGGGGATAAAGATATTGCTGATGCGGTAACGGCTGTTCCACCGCTCCGGGGTCCCCTCCACATATCCCACCATCCGTCCGTCCTGAAACGCGCCGTATCCTGTCGGCTCTTCGAGATATTTACTGAAAAACACATCGTGAAAAGATTTCTCTACTATTCCCCCGAAAGACTTGTATTTGATCTGAAATCCGGAAGGAACCGCGTATATATCATAATAGCCGCTTGTTTTATAGTATACGGTAAATTCTTTTCCTGCGTATTCGGCAGGGTCCAGTTTTATGATTCTCATGAGTGCCCATTCCTTTTTCTTGTAGATTCTCTTATTTTTAATTCCACAGGCAGAAGTATCTGCTGATCGAGCGTTGTATTGGTCTTGATCTGGCGGATCAGCATTTCGGCAGCCAATTCACCCATTCCGGCGGAAGGAAGGCGGACTGTAGTCAGGGAAGGTGAAAAGCTTCCTGCCAGCATGATATCGTTGAAACCGACTACGCCGATGTCTTCGGGGCAGCGCAGGCCGACTTCTTTGAGCTGTGAGAGGATCACGACTGCGAGGGAATCTGAACCGGCGAAGATCACCTGGGTATCCGGGCGTTTGACCAGGAGCTCTTTCGCCTGCATGGCGCAGACTTTGTTGTCCCATCCGCAGTCGTAGATGAGTTCGGGGTCGTAAGGGATATTATTCCGGCGAAGCGTCTCGCGATAGATCATCATACGTGAACTGGAGGCGAAGTCCGGAGATCCGGATGGCCCTCCGATATAAGCGATCCGTCTGTAGCCGCAGTCGATCAGATGGTCCATTACAAGCTGGTTCGCATAGATGTCGTTAAAGCCTACGTTGCAGTACCCGCTGATATAATTATCTACGAATACTATTTTCTTGCCAAGATTCGTTATGAACTCAAACCGGCCTTCCGGCAGATCGGTGATGATCAGCCCGTCCAGCTCCCGGAGCTGCTTTTCCAGGTCGTATTTTGCATCCCGGAGCTGAGAGTAGCTTACGATGAGTGAAATGAATGCATTGTGACTGGCACAGTAGGTCTGTATTCCACTTAAAATATCGCTGAAATAAGGATCGGAATAGCTGTATGTAAGGGACATGATGCATCCGATGCGGATCTGGCTCTTTTTCTCTGCATATTTATAATTCAGTTTATCTACGGCTTTCATAACACGTTTTCTTGTTGCCTCGCTCGCGTGAAAGGAAGGATCGTTTGAAAGTATCTTGGATACGGTTGTGATAGAAACTCCGGCTTCGCGGGCTACTTCTCTGATAGTTGACATGATACACCTCCTGTTTAGTAAACAGAATAGCACAAAAAAGTGCGGATGTAAAGAGAAAAAACATACAAAATAACATAAAAATAAAGAGTTTACTAAACGAAATAGCACAAAAATAGAGTAAAAAATAAAAAATAATTAGCGAAAATTTATAAAAAGTACTTGAAAAATTTTGTGGGGAGGGGTATATTAAATGCAAGAATGATAAACAAAACAAAATGTTTAGTAAACAGGAGGTGCGACATGAGAAAGTTTACATTCATTGGAGCAGGATCTTTAGATTTTACGAAAGATCTGGTGAGGGACATCCTGACCTTCGAGGCGTTTCAGGATGCGGAACTGATGCTTATGGATATCAATCCAAAGCGTCTGGAGTATGCGCAGAAAGGCGTTCAGAAGATCGTGGATGCAGGGCGTTATCCGGCTACTGTAAAAGCTACGCAGGATCGGAGAGAGGCCCTCAAAGATGCGGACGGAGTCCTGATCACTATCCTGCAGGGCGGCGTAGACGTATGGAGGCATGACATCGAGATACCGAAGAAGTACAATGTGGATATCTGTGTGGGAGACACGAGAGGGCCGTCGGGAATCTTCCGTTTCCTGAGAACGGCTCCGGTACTGCTTGATATTATCCGCGACTGCGAAGACGTCTGTCCGAATGCGGTAGTTCTAAACTACACAAATCCGATGGCAATGCTGGTAAGCTATCTGCAGTCCATGTCAGACATGAACATTACCGGACTGTGCCACAGCGTACAGGGAACTGCCCAGATGCTCGCAAAATGGGTGGGAGCAGAGAACAAGAAAGTGGAGTACACTTGTGCGGGGATCAATCATCAGGCTTTCTATCTGGACTTCAAAGTAGACGGAAAAGATGCATACCCGGATCTCTATAAGGCGATCCAGAGGGAAGAGGTGGCAAAAGAAGAGCTAGTACGGATCGAGATGTTTAAGAAGCTCGGATATTTTAATACAGAGTCTTCCGGACATAATTCAGAGTATGTTGCGTGGTTTAGAAAACGTCCGGATCTTATTGAAAAATACTGTACTCACGGAACCGGATGGAATCCCGGAGCGTACGGGTTCATTTTAGACGAGTATCTGGGCAGGGAGGATACCTGGGAGAAAGAGTATCAGGAATGGCTTGACAATGAAGAAGTTGATTTGAACCGCGGAGAAGAATATGCGTCCAATATCTTTAACGCGATCTTTGGCGATCATACGCCGTATTTCTTCAACGGAAATCTTAAGAATCACGGTTACATCACAAATATAAAACAGGGCGTATGCGTGGAAGTGCCGACTGTGGCGACAGAGGCGGGGATCGTTCCGTATAAGCAGATCACTTTGCCGGATCATCTGGCCGTTATGGTGAATAATTCGGCGATGATCGAAGACCTTGCTGTCCAGGCGGCGATCGACGGAGATCCGAACAAAGTATTTGAGGCAGTCCTGTTCGACCCACTGACAAGCGCAGTCTGCAGTATGGATGAGATCCAGGACATGGTGCAGGAAATGCTGGATAAGAACGCAGAGTATCTTGGTTACTTCAAGTCTTTAAAGATAAATATGGAGGAAATACATGAAAAAGCGAATCGTTAGTTTATTATTGTGTGGGATTATGGTATTTTCACTGGCCGGCTGTTCAGGAGGATCAAAAAAAGCGGGCGGTGCGGACGAGGTTACTCTTACAATGTGGACGCATCAGAACGAACCCTGGTACGACGCTTATATGAAGGCGATCGAAGGGTTTGAGGCGGAACATGAAGGTGTCAATATCGAGATTGAGACATTTCCGTATGATGAGTTTGAGGCCAAGGTCCAGACTTCTCTGATCGATGGAGAGGGCGGAGCGGATATTTATGAAATGTGGGGCGGCTGGGCGCTTGATTTTACCCCTTACGGCACATTGATGGAACTGCCGGAAGACTTTGCGGCTCAGGTGATGGAGGAAACGTATTCTCCAACTTACGGCGCGCTGCAGTATGAGGACAAGCTGTACGGAATACCACTGGAGTTCAATATTGAGAACGGAGGAATGCTTGTAAACCTTCCGCTCCTTGAAGAAAAAGGCCTTTCCGTTCCGACGACATGGGATGAACTGAAAGAAACGGCGGTCAAAGGAACCGTTCACAATGGAGATACATTTGAAGTGAAAGGGTTCGACTTTGTAAACTGGGATTCAGTACCTTATTACTTCTTCTCCATGATCCTTCAGCAGGGCGGAAACTATATGACAGAAGACGGAACTGCTTTTAATATGACGTCAGAAGAGGCCAAAAAAGCGTTTGACGAGCTTGCGTCCCTGGTGACGGAAGACCACGTTACTGATCTTGAAGGACTTACAGGCGGAGGCGACCTGGAGGGATATCAGCAGTTGTATGCGGGTCGCGTTATGATGTGTCCGAGAGGACCGTGGACGATTTCAGAAGGCGAGCAGTCGTTTGAACTGGAACTTGGAAAAGATTTTGATTATGTAGCGATGCCGTGGTATGCGGATCAGCATAAGTTTGCCGCTGAGAACGGCTGGTCTATGGCTATCAGCGCCAGTGCGGACAGCGAGAAACAGGAGCTTGCCCTGGAATTTCTGAAGTATGTTTATCAGGATGACGTGATGCTGGATCTGAATGTAAGCTGTACTATGATCCCGGCAAAGAAGAGCCTGGCTCAGAGTGAGGAATATCTGGAGCAGATGCCGTACGCGGAAGTCCTTACAGGAATCCTTGAGGACGGGCAGTTCATCGGAAGTTTTAATACCGACAGATGGAAAGAAGCGGTAAACAATACGTTCGTGGCGTACTGCTCAGGAGATTATGCGTCTGTTGATGAAGCGATGGAGCATCTGAATACGGAATTGAATGGTATTCTGGAATAATACACAGGAATGGCGGAGGGGCGGCTCAAGCGCCCCTTTGCTCTGTATGAGGAGGATATGCTATGAAAAACAAGAAATTTATATGGGCTGTGATGTTTCCGGCTATGGCGCACATGTGCATATTCATCATCGCTCCGATCATTATAGGTCTGGTAATTTCATTTTTCCATTATAATCCGCTCAGCTCAGATAACTATTTTGTCGGATTGGAGAACTTTGCGAGACTGGCAGGCGACGACGAATTTCTTATCGCTTTGCGCAATACGTTTATATTCGTGCTGGTGACAGTCTGTCTGAACATTTTTACAGCTCTTCTGATAGCCCAGTGTATCAGTTGGTTCAAATCTAACAAGGTGCGCAGTCTGTTCAGGATGATCTTTTTCCTGCCGTGTATCGCTTCCCAGGCAGCAACGGCGGTTGTGTTTTCCCGGTCGATCTATCCGACGACAACAGGATTTTTAAATGTGATCTTAAATGCCATCGGCCTGCCCTCCGTAAACTGGCTGGGCGATCCGAAAGTGGTCATGATCTCTCTTATCATCTACACGATCTGGATGGATGTGGGATACAATATTATCCTGTTTTCCGCAGGAATCGACGGAATCCCGGCATATGTCTATGAGGCGGCAGATCTGGACGGGGCGAGCGAGTGGGTGAAATTCCGTAAGATCACCTGGCCGCTCCTTGGGCGGAGTTTTCAGTTTGTGATCGTCCAGACTCTGATCTCCCATTTTCAGATGTTTACACAGTTTGCAGTGCTGATATTAAAGGACGGCCCGAAAAATTCAGGTCTGGTACTGTCGAGATATATTTATAAAACAGCGTTTGAATATAAGGATATGGGATATGCTTCAGCCATCTCCCTTGTCCTGTTTGTGATCATTATGATACTGTCCCTGATCGAGCAGAAGAAGAGCCAGGTTGACTGGGAATACTAGGAGGCGCGCTATGAGAATATTAAAAGATAAGAAAAACAGAAAACTCAGGATTTTTTCATTTGTCGTGTTGAGCGTGCTTGCGGTGCTCTTCCTTGCGCCTTATTTCTGGATGCTTTCCAATTCCTTTAAATCTACGAAGGAGATCCTGCTCCACCCCACGAATATGCTGCCGATCGAATTTACGCTTTCCGGTTATGAAAAGGTGCTGACAGAATCGCCATTTTTCACATGGCTTGGAAACTCCCTGTTTATTACGATCATTGATACTGTAGTCGTATTGTTTACAAGTTCTATCGTGGGATTCGTACTTTCAAAATACAGATTCCGTCTGAAGAAAGTCCTCTTTTATGTGATCCTGATCACAATGATGATGCCTACGGCGGCTATGATGATCCCTAACTTTTTGCTGATATCAGGACTGGGGTGGTATGATAATATCATTTCGCTCATCGTTCCCATGTTTGTCAGCGCGTTTGGAATCTTTCTCTGCAAGCAGTTTATCGACGATCTGCCAAGCGAACTTTTTGAATGTGCAATGCTGGACAATGCGTCAGATTTTATTATTTACTGGAAAATCGTACTTCCGGGGATCAGACCGGCTCTCGGTAGCCTGACAATATTTACGTTCCTGACAGTATGGAACGACTATCAGACACCGCTCATTTACTTAAACAGCACGAAGAATATGACGCTGCCGCTGGCTATGTCTTTCTTCTCGACCCAGCATTTAAATGACCTGTCCGCTACGATGGCGGCAGCCTCACTCATAATGATCCCTGCTTCGATCGTATTTATCATCTTCCAGAAGCAGTTCATCAAGGGGATCGCAATGACAGGTATGAAGTAAGAAAGAGGAATAAGGAGGAGACAAAGTATGGAGCTGCAGGATTTCAGACCGGCATGTGCGGCGGTGTTTAAAAGGACGCCGCTCCGGAAGCCGGCATTCCCCGTGATAGATTTCCACACACATATGGGAAAAATGCTGCTCGGAGAAGACTATACGGAAAAGTATGATACGGGAGAGTATGTGGAGCAGCTTAAGGAATGCGGAGTAGCTATGGCTGTCGATATGGACGGTTATGGTGGAAAAGACTTTGAAGTGCTTAAGCAGAAAGTAAAGGGATATGAGAAGTATTTTATTCATTTTATGCAGCTTGACTACTCCCGGTATGATGAGCCGGAATTTGCAGAGGATATCTCGGGCCAGATCCGCAAAGCGTATAAAAACGGCTGTCGTGGAATCAAGATGTGGAAAGACCTGGCGTTGTATAAAAAGGACAAAAACGGGAATCCGCTTCGCATGGACGATCCCAGATTTGACGCGGTCTACGATACGGCTGCAGAACTTGACATCCCGGTATTGATGCATATTGCAGATCCGAAAGCTTTTTTTCTGCCGGCCGATGAGACGAACGAACGGTGGGAAGAACTTCACGAGATGCCGGAGTGGGATTTTTCGGACCGCTCAAGATACATGAGTTTTGATGAATTGATGGAAATGCAGGAGAATGTTATCCGGAAACATCCGGGAACTACATTTGTCGTAGCTCATGTCGGAAGCTGTGCGGAGGACTTGGGATGGGTTAAGGCGCAGCTTGAAAAATACCCGAATATGAATGTGGACATTGCAGCCAGAGTGGCTGAACTGGGAAGAGCGCCTTACAGTGCGAGGAGATTTTTCTCAGACTGTCAGGACCAGATCGTGTTCGGAACGGACTCTACGCCGTTGAGCATGGGATATCATAAGATATATTATCGTTTTTTGGAGACGGAGGATGAGTATTTCCCGTACCACCCGGAGGGAGAACTGCCGGGGCAGGGGAGATGGGAAATCTATGGGATCGGGTTAAGCGTAGAGATACTGCGGAAGATTTATTATAAGAATGCCTGTAGGATATTGAGGATAGATCCGGAGCGGTTCGAGGAGGAGAGCTATGAAATATTATCTGAGTGTTGACGGTGGAGGAACAAAGACTGCTTTCCTTCTGTGCGGGGAAAACGGTATGGTGCAGGCTGACTGTATTCTCGGGCCGGCCAATTATATGGTGAATGGAACAGAGTCTGTTCTTTCTGTATTAAAGGAGGGGGTCCTTAAGATCTGCTGTCAGGCCAAAATCGCGCAGAGCGATATCTTAGGAGCTTTTATCGCTATAGCGGGATATGGAGACGTGCCGGAAGACGTTCCTGTGATCACGCGGTTGGTAGAGGAAGCGTTCCCACGGATTCCGCTCACGCTGGGAAACGATACGGAAAATGCGCTTGCGGGCTCCCTGCCCGGACGCCGGGGCGTCCACATCATCGCGGGTACCGGGTCGATCGGCCTTGGGATTGACCGCGCCGGACGTTATGTCAGATGTGGAGGGTGGCATCATCTGTTTGGCGGAGATGAAGGAAGCGCCTATTGGATTGGCTGTCAGCTTCTCATTCATTTTACAAAGCAGGCGGACGGACGGGAAGAAAAGTCGGAGCTTTATGACTACATTATGAGAAAATACGATCTTTCCTGCCCGGAGGATATCTTGAAACTGGTGGTCACAGAGTGGGAAGGAAAAAGGGATAAGATAGCGGGATTTTCAAGAGACGCGAGTGAACTGGCGGAGAAGGGAGATAAGAACGCCCGCAGGATCTTTTTTGATGCAGCCGGGGAACTGGCTCTTATCGTAAAAGGAATTGTCTCGCATGGGAATTTTGATTTCCCGGTTTCTGTCTCTTATTCCGGAGGGGTGTTCAAATCAATGAAATATCTGAAGGATGCGTTTGAAGAGTCCCTAAAAGATATTCCGCATCACCTGTGCGGCCCTCAGCTCCCACCGGCGGCAGGCGGCATCCTGCTGGCGTGTGAAAGGAGCGGGGGCAGCATCAGCCAGGAGATGCTGAAGAACTTAAGTCCGGTCTGGGATATTTTCTGAAACGATAATTGTGCAAAGGTGCCGCCGGTTATATCCGGCGGCATTATAGTTGGGGGCTTTTATACCCGATATCATCCAAATAAAAGAAAACAGGACAGGAGCAGACATGGCTGGAAAATTCAGAGAAAAATTCATCGGAGACAGAAATTTCTACCGGATAGCGCTTGCGATCGCTGTGCCGATCATGGTGCAAAACGGTATTACGAACTTTGTGAGTCTGTTGGATAATATTATGGTCGGACGTCTGGGGACCGCGCCTATGGCGGGCGTTTCCATCGTGAACCAGCTCGTCTTTGTATACAATCTGTGCATTTTTGGAGGAGTAGCGGGAGCCGGGATCTTTACCGCTCAGTATTCGGGCAGGGGAGATGATGAAGGGATACAGAATACATTCCGGTATAAATTCTGGATGGCGTTGATAATAACGGCCGGCGCGGTTATACTCCTTGCCCTGGCGGGAGAGGATCTGATCCGCCTGTACCTGAACAGGGAGACGGCGGATGGCGGGATGCTCGAGGCTTTTGAGAGCGGCAAGATTTATCTGAAGATCATTCTCCTGGGACTGCCCCCTTTTATGATGCTCCAGGTATATGCCAGTACGCTGAGGGAATGTGGAGAGACTTTGGTTCCTATGAAGGCGGGGATCGCGGCTGTATTCGTGAATCTGGTATTTAATTATCTGCTGATTTACGGGAAATTTGGATTTCCGGAGCTTGGAGCGGCAGGGGCGGCGGCCGCGACGGTGCTGTCGCGCTATGTGGAGGCGCTGGCTGTGATCTTGTGGACTCACAGGCATCCGCGGCAGAACAGATATGTAAAAGGGCTGTACCAGACGATGCGGATCCCGCTTCACCTTGTCAGAGAGTATTTCATAAAAGGGATGCCTCTGCTTTTGAACGAGGCGCTCTGGTCTCTGGGGATGGCGGTGCTGACTCAATGCTATTCAGTAAGGGGGCTCGATGTGATCGCGGCTCTTAATATCGCGAATACGATCAATAATGTCCTGAGTGTGGTCTTCGCAGCCATGGGAGAGTCTGTGGCGATCATCGTAGGCCAGGTACTGGGGGCGGGAGATATGAAGAAAGCGAGAGATACTGACAATAAGATGATCGCTTTCTGTGTGGGGGCGAGTTTTTTAGTGGCCCTGGCAATGTTGGCGGCAGCTCCGGTATTTCCGGGATTCTATAATACTACGTCTGCGGTGCGCGCGACTGCGGCAGGCATCATAGTGGCTCAGGCGGTATTTATTCCCCAGAATGCGTTTTTAAACGGTACTTACTTTACGCTTCGGGCCGGAGGGAAGACAGGGATCACATTCTTTTTTGACTGTGTATTTCTGTGGGCGGTCAGTGTGCCAACCGTGTTCCTGCTCTGCAGGTATACGGTGCTGCCGCCCTGGGCGGTATATGCGTCAATGCAGGTGGGGGAATGCATGAAAAGCGCGATCGGGTTTATCCTGGTCAGACGAGGCGTATGGCTGGAAAATATCATAGAGGAATAATCATGGGGATGCCCGGATCCTTCCCCGGAGTATATCTGTGTTCCCATACGAGCTGGAGAACATCCGTTGTTCCCCGAGTACAAAATAGATCTACTTCTGTTGTACGGAGACGATAAACAGCAGGAAAATATTGAAAACCGCATTGATTTCTGAAAAATTTAGTGCTATATTCTGCATATCAAAAGCGGATAAGCAAAGGGGCTTATGCATGACAACGTGCATAGGCCTTTTTTTATTTGTCCTTTTGATCACAGCAAGAAAAAAGAATACAGGGAGTGAACAGACATGAAGAGAAAGAAATTTATAAACGCAAAAATAAAAGGGATGGATGGATTACAGGAAATATTGGTCGAGGACGGCGTGTTTCAAGAGATTGCCCCGCGCATTGACGCTCCCGGCTGTCCGGCTGTCGATCTGCAGGGAATGCTGGTCCTGCCGCCTTATGTAGATCCGCATATCCATCTTGACTATGTATTTACAGCAAGAAAACAGGGAGCGAAAAACGGAACGGGCACGCTCTTTGAAGGAATCCAGAGGTGGGGCGAGACGAAAAGCGACCTGACTGTAGATGAAGTTAAGGGGAGAGCCCTCAGAGCGGTAAGAAAAGAGCTGTCTCACGGTGTTCAGTACATAAGGACTCATGCGGATGTGACGGATCCGGAACTGACTTCCCTCAAAGCGATGCTGGAGCTGAAAGAAGAGTTAAAAGATCTTGTGACGATCCAGATCGTATCATTTCCACAGGAAGGGATGTATGCCTACCGCGGCGGCGATGAACTGGTAGAAGAAGGGCTGAAAATGGGGGCAGACTGCGTAGGAGGGATCCCCCATTATGAACTGGCTAGAGAGTTCGGAGAAAAGTCGGTCCACAAAGTCGTAGAGCTGGCGGTAAAGTATGACAGGATGATCGATATCCACTGCGATGAGACGGATGACGTGCAGAGCAGATTCCTTGAACTGCTCACAGCGCTTTCGATCATGGAAGGGATTGGCGAAAAAACGACTGCAAGCCATACCTGTTCTTTCGGGTCTGCGGATAACAGCTATGCGTTTAAGCTGATGAAAAATCTGAAAAAGGCCGGATTGAACATGATCTCATGCCCGACAGAGAATATTTATCTCCAGGGCCGCCAGGATACATATCCGAAACGGAGAGGCATTACCAGGGTAAAAGAGTTATATGAAAACGGGATCAATGTATGTTTCGCGCAGGATTCGATACAGGATCCCTGGTATCCTCTTGGAAATGGAAATCTGATGAATGTGCTGGACAACGGGATCCATATCGCGCAGATGATGTCGTTTGAAGAATTAGAACATGTCCTGGATCTGATCACAGTAAACGGCGCGCGGACGATGAACATCACGGACAGCTATGGGATCGAGGCGGGGAAACCGGCAAATTTCATTGTGCTCAACGCAAAGAGCGAGTTTGAAGCGGTTGCGGAACGCGCGGACGTTTCCGCCAGTGTGAGAAACGGCGAGTTCCTGTTTAAGAAGGCGCCCGTATCTTATGAGGAGCAAAATGATTTTATGAAAGGATAACTGGCAGGCAGGAAGGATAAATATGTTCAGATGCAGAGATTTGATGCTGCTCCCGTCTATGGCGGAAGCAAAACTGATAGCGGGACAGAGCGGACTGGACCGTCTCATCCGCTGGGTATATAAACCGGAAGATATGCACTTCGTAAAATGGGTGCGGGGAAATGAGCTGCTCATTATCAGCACTCCGGTAATAAAAAGCAGAGATTTTGATCTGAGAAGGCTTCTGGATCAGGCTGTAAAACTGCGAATGGCGGGGATGCTCCTGCTGGTCGGGGAAAAATACATTACGCAGATACCGGCGGATGTGATCTCCTTTGCAAATTCAAAAAAATTTCCGATCTTCCGAATGTCGGGGGAGATCCCGCTGATCGATATTTTCGAGGAGATCGGCCATGCGATCGCGTATGACGATGAAAAAGAATTTGAGAGCAGTGGGCTGTTTACGAACATCATATTCGGAAATGCGGTAAACACGGACTCGTTTTTAACGAAATGCAGAGAGGCTGGGTATGAAATAGAGATACCGCAGCGAATGTTTATCGTTCGTCTGAATTCTTCGGGGAAAATGCAGATGATCGACTGCGGAAACGTGACGGGCAGGATAAAAGAGTGTTTTGAAGAGGCGGGGATCCCTGTTTTACTGTCAGGATTTGGCAGCAGTTGTATCGGCTGTTTCGGAACTGAGAAAGGAACATATTCCGCGGTGAAAACAGTTTACGAAAATATATCGGAATGGATCTCCGAGGAATATGAAAACTGGAAGGCCGGCATGGGAATAGGGAAACCATATGCGGAGATTGAAGATTTACATAAAAGCTATGAGGAGGCTTCCAAGTGCATCCGCGTGATCGAAAAGACGTGCGGCGGACAGGGAATCTATCAATTTGAAGACATCGGTCTGTATGATCTGATCATGGAATCGGGAAATCGGCAGATCATCGATGGATTTATAGAGAATACGCTGGGAACGATCCTGGATTATGACAGAGAGAACAATGCGGATCTTTTAGAGACTCTGACCAGTTATCTCTGGAATAACAACAGCCTTCTTTATGCGTCCAGAGAACTTCATATGCATCGGAATACTGTAAAGTACCGGATCAGACGGATCGAAGAGCTGACCGGAAAATCTCTGGAAGATGCTTCTGTGAAGCTGGAATTTATGAACGCGATCTTGAGCAGGAAACTTTGTCGATAAACAACACAGAATGGAGGCAGACATGAATTTAGGACTAATTGCAGTATTGATCGTGATCATGATCGTGGCGGGATCGATCGTGACAAAGAAATGCGAACCGTTTCTTATCGGCGGTTCCATACTCGGAGCTGTATTTTTATACAGACAGGATTTTTTATCAAAGTGGGTGGCTGTTCTGGAAGATGTGATGAGCAGCGAAGCATATCTGATCCTTGTATGCGGACTCTTCGGAAGCCTGATCGCTTTGCTCACGGCTTCAAGGGGAAGCTACGGATTCTCAAAGATCGTTGCAAAACTGTGCAACACAGAGAAAAAGACAATGATCACGACGGTAATCCTTGGGATCATAATTTTTATTGACGACTACCTCAATGTATTGTCCATAGGAACTGCTATGAAAGGGGTATATGACAAGAGAAAAATACCGAGGGAGACGCTGTCTTATCTGATCGACAGTACGGGATCTCCGGTGTGCGTACTGATCCCTTTTTCTTCGTGGGCGGTGTATTTCGGTTCTATCTTTTTTGCCCAGGACAGTGTGAAAGCTCTGGGGGATTCCACGTGGATGGGCGCCTATATAAGAGCGATCCCGTTCTGTATCTATCCGATTGTGACAATACTGATCATCGTACTGTTTTCTTTCGGACTCTTCCCTAAACTGGGAAGGATGAAAAAGGCGTATGAGAGAACGGCGAAAACCGGAATGACATACAGCGAAGCGAGCAGAAAGTATAATCTGGAAGAGACAGAAGATCAGGACGGTAATATATGGAACTTTATCATTCCGATGGCGGTGCTTGTGGTTGTAGCTGTCATAACCGGGGATCTTGTCGTCGCGCAGGTTGTATCCCTGCTTCTGACACTGGTGCTTTACCTTGTGACGAAAGTGATGAATTTTACCGAGTTCTGGGATTGCTTTATCAAGGGCTTCGCCGATATGCTTCCGATCATAACGCTGATCATTTCCGCGCTGACATTCCAGCATATTGCGGCGGATATGCAGATGACGGAGTTCTTCATCAAGATCACGGAACCGATCCTGTCAGCGCCGCTGTTCCCGATGATCGCCTTTATCCTTGTCGCTTTGCTGGCCTTTATGATCGCCAACGCATGGGGCGTCTGTTCCCTTGTGGCTCCGGTGCTCCTTTCCATGGGCGCGTCGGTAGGAGCCAATCCGGTGCTGATCATGGCGGCAATCCTTTCCGGGTGTGTCTTTGGAAATCATGCCTGCTTCTATTCGGATACTATGGTCCTGTCTTCACAGGGAAGCGGGATCGACAATTTTGATCACGCCATGTCTCAGCTGCCCTATTCTCTGATCGCAGTGGCGGTAAGCGTGGCAGGTTTCCTGATCTTCGGATTTGTATTTTAAAGGTAGGAGGAGATATCGAATGGAAAAAAATAAGAAATACGTGGTGACGATCACGAGACAGTTCGGAAGTCTGGGGCGTCCGATCGCAAGGCTGATGAGCCAGAAGCTGGGGATCGATTATTTTGACAGAGACATTGTAGAAGAGGCGTCGAAGAAACTGAACCTCCCTGTCTCGCGGATCGGCGAACTGGAAGAAAGAGCGGAAAAGTCGACGAAAAACGGATTTATGAGAATGATGTATCCCCTGGGAACACAGGCGAGCAGCGCCCAGGACAAAGTGTTTGAGACCCAGAAGAATATCATGCAGTTTTTCGCGGAGAGAGAATCCTGTATCATCGTGGGAAGATGCTCGGATTTTATCTTTTCCGACAGACCGGACAGTATGCATATTTACATATACGCCCCGTACAATGCGAGAGTGAAAAACTGTGTCCGCGACCTGAAAATGGAAGAAAAGGAAGCCAGAAAGATGATCCGGTCCGTGGATGAGGCGAGGGAGCAGTATCATCTCCACTATGCGGGATTCCGGCCGGACGATCCGCGCTTCAAACACATCATGATCGACAGCAGCTTGCTCGGAACGGAGGGAACGGCGGAATACCTTGTGGATGCTGTGAAAAGGAGATTTTGCGCGGAAAAATAAAAATGTAATAAAACTTTCATAAATTTCATTTACGAAAATTTTACTTACATTTTATGGTTCCATGATATCGTTTGACATGCAGTGCAGGTATAATATGCACTGTAATTGAAACTCAGCAAGAGAGTAATGGAGGAAACAATCATGGAAAACAAAATTTCGCAGTCACAGAAATTAATGGTATTTGTCCTTTCTATGTCGCTTTATGGACTGGCGACGCTGTTCACTGAACTGATCCCGTCCTTCCAAGTCGGTATCGTGGAATTTTCAGTGGAGTATTTCCTGTTTATACCGTTGACGCTGGCAATGCTTTTTGATCCGCTCAGCGCAGGACTTGGAGCGGCAACCGGAGAGCTGGTATTCAGTGAGATCATGCTGGGGCAGTTTGGTGGTCTTGGAGAACTGGAGAAGTTCCTCACAGTGACGATCGGCGTCTATGTAGCGGGCTGCCTTGTGAAGAACCCGAGAAACCGTGCCGTAGTAGCGGGGGCTTCAATCTTCGGCGTGTTCATCCAGCTTTTCATGGGAACGGTAGTAGATATCCTGAAAGTACAGTTCGCGGTAGAAGATTTTGAGGCGGTTGCGGGCCTTCCGGAAAGTGTGTTTGCAACAGAAGGGTTTGCATGTCTGAATGATCTTCTTTTCTCGGGTATCCTCTTCTGCATGCTGCCCACGATGTTCCTTGTGCCGAAGCTGTATGGGAAGATCGAGCCGTTGCTCGGTATGAAGCCGCGTGATGAGAAAACAATGACAGGGAGCTCGCTTTCCGCAAAATCTATCGTACTCTGCCTTGTAGGATTTGTTGTCGCGATCGTGGCGCAGCTTCTGGCAAAAGGCGGGTACGCATTGATAGACTGGGAAGCTGCATGGGCTGAGAGTACGACGGCAATCACGATTGCTATCATCGTAGCCGTGATCATCGCGCTGATCGTGATCGGTGTGATCCGCAGCAGAGCAAAGAGTGGACAGGCAGGTGCCCGCCAGTGAGTATCATAGAGATCAAGAATCTTACATTTACATATCCGGGCGCGTTAGAGCCTACATTAAAAAATGCATCGGCAGTGATCGAAAAAGGAGATTTCCTTGCAGTCGTTGGAAACAACGGCTGTGGGAAGTCTACTATTTGTAAGACGCTAAACGGGCTGATCCCTCATTTTATCGTCGGTGATATGGATGGCGATGTTATTGTTGACGGAATGAATACAAAAGAGCAGGCAATCGGCGATCTCGCCCGCAAAGTCGGGTACGTGTATCAGGACTTTGAAAATCAGATCGTGTGTCCTACTGTCTTGGAAGACGCGTCTTACGCATGTCTAAACTATGCCATGCCGGACTATGAGGAAAAGGGAAGGAAAGCGTTGGAAGTCTGTGGACTCGGATCAAAGATCCACGACTATATATGGCAGCTTTCCGGAGGACAGAAGCATCTGCTCGCTTTAGCAGGAACTGCGGCATTAAGTCCGGACATCCTCATTCTGGACGAACCCATCGCCCAGCTCGATCCAGCTCATGCGGACGGAATCTACGAGGTGTTAAAAGAGCTGAATGAAAAATATGGCAAAACGATCATCGTGATCGAACATCACACAGACTATATTGTAAAGTACTGTAAGCATGTCATGCTCTTAAAAGATGGAGCCGTACAGTGGACGCTGCCTGCGAAGGAAGCCATGCGCCGCACGGAGGAATTGCAGGGATGCAATATCTTTCCGCCCCAGGTGGCAATCGCGGCGGAGCGTCTGATCGATGCCGGGCTGATCCCGGGCGCGCCTTTTCAGGCAAAAGAACAAATGCTCCCGGTAGATGTAGAAGAGGGAACGAATATATTTACCCCGTATTTGAAAAACAAAGGGCCGGCGTACAAACAGCCTTCAAAAAGAGAGTACAGCCGGGATACGGTGATCGACTTTGAAAACGTGACGGTAAAATACCGTGCGGTCAAAGGCGAACCGCCGAAAATCTTTGAGGATTTTAACCTGCAGATAGGAAAAGGGGAAAAGATCGCGCTGATCGGTTCAAACGGAGCGGGCAAGTCTACCATGATGAAACTGATGATGGGGCTGATCCGCCCGGAATCCGGCCGGGTGCTTTTAAATGGCCGGGCGACTATAGATCTTCCGAAAGAGGAACTTGGCCGTACGATCTCTATGGTGTACCAGAATCCGGAGGAAATGTTCATCAAAGATTCCATCCGAAAGGATATCGAGTACGCTATGATGGTGAGAAAGGTCGAAGATTATCAGAAGAGGACGGACGAACTGCTTGAGATGTTCCGTCTTACAGATCTGCAGGATCGGGATGGCAGGCTGTTATCCGGCGGACAGATGCGGCGTGCTTCCCTTGCCATCGGGATTGCACTGCAGCCGGAGATCCTGCTCCTCGATGAACCTACGGCTAATCTTGATATTGCCACCAGACGTGAGATCATGAAGACGCTGCAGATGCTCAAGGGGATTACAGACACGGTGGTGATCGCTACTCATGATATGCAGCTTGTATGCGACTGGGCGGAACGGCTGATCGTTCTTTCCGCCGGATATGTGATTGCGGACGGTACGAAAGAAGAAATTTTTTCTGATATGTATGTCCGCCGGCAGGTAGGGATCCGTCCGCCTCAGATCTGCGATATGGGCAGGGCGCTGGGAATCGAGAATCCCTGCTTTACGATAGATGAATTCATGGAATATTTCCGAGGTGAAAAATATGCGTAAACTTTCTGAGAATATATTGGACAAATTTTCTATGGATTTCCTGAGAAATCAGGTACTCAGGAACGCTTACGGCAATGATGATACCGTGATCGCAAAAATGGATCCGCGTATCCTTCTTGTCTGGTATCTGTTTTTCGGGCTTGTTCCCTGGTTTTTAAACGATGTAGTCCTCCTGCTGGGAATCTTCCTCTTCGTGGCGCTCACCACCCGCGCTGCGAAAGTGGCCCCGCTGGTTCTTTTTTTGTTCTGCATCGGCGTATTTTCACAGACCGGCTATCTTTTTATTGTGGCCCTGTTCTTCGGCGGTAATACGCAGACCATAGCGCCGCTGCTTGTGATGACACTGAAAGTAGCTGCGGTATCCCTTGCATCTATCACTGTATTTTCCGGCCTTGACCCGGATCGTCTTGCAAACGGTCTGCTCTGGTTCGGGTGTCCGGGCCAGCTTTCTTTCAGTATATCTTTTGCATATCGCATCCTTCCGGTCCTGATGGAAGAGTTTCAGAATATCCTGCTGTCCTACCGTCTCAGAGGTAATCCGCCGCATAAGAACGGACTAATCGGGAAAATCCGATATCTGGGATATCAGATCAGGATGATCATTCAGTCATTTTACCCGCTGATGCTCAATACGGCAAAGCGGTCCAGAACGACAGTTGAAGCGCTGGAACTCAGGGGATACCGCTATTCCATACAAAACCCTGAGGTAAAGAAGATGAAGCTGGCTATGCTGAAAGTGACACAGGCGGATATTATCTTCGTCTGCATCTCACTGGTGTGGGTATGCATATGTGTCGGACTGTCTGTCATATTGTAAGGACAGCAGCTATGCGGAATAGAACTACAGGAAGGATGAGAAAGAAACATGAAAATCGATTTTCATACACATGGGAAACTGGCAAAGAAACTTCCCTTTTCAAAAGAATACACCGACTGGCTCTTCCGAGAGGCGCAGAAATCCGGGCTGGACGCACTCTGCCTGACAGAGCACTTCAATACGCTGGGCTTCCAGGAGGTGTACCGTTATATATCCGGCCGGTGTACAAGAGAAGGTGATTCTCTTGTGACGGAGAGCGGATTCCGCATCTTTCCGGGGATGGAGACGGATATAGCGGAAGGCGGCCATACACTGATCATCGGTCCTATGGAGTGCATTCTGGAAATGAACCGGCGTCTGGAACCCAATAAAGAGAAAGGAAAGTTCCTGACCTTTGAGGAGCTGGCGCAGATGGTGGAGCAGTACCCGGTCATATTCGGTGCGGGACATCCGTTCAGAGACGGAGGGCATATACCGGAGCTGCCGCAGGAAATGCTTGAGAAATTCTTCTTCCTCGATGTAAACGGCAAAGACCTTGCCAGAGACTGCGACGGCACATGGGAGAAGATGAGGGCGCTTTCCCGTAAGCTTGACCGTCCGCTGGTGGCAGGAAGCGACACCCATCAGTCTTTCCAGTACGGCTGTGTCTGGAACGAATTCAGACAGACGATCGACACAGTGCGGGATCTGGCACAGGAAATCATGAAAGGGGCATATGAGATCAGGATGTCTGATTCACTTGAATTCAAAGTAGAGTCGGCGGGAATCTTAAAGCGTGCATTGAAAGAGATAGACGCGCTGGGCGGAGACTATGTGTCCGTACTGCTGCAGGGCGCCGAGATATGATTCGTTTCGGCTGATTCGAAGATGAACACAACAAAACGTTGCGCGCCGGCGCTGGAAATTGTACACAGATTAAGTGAAAAACGGAGATTCACCGGGGAATCTCCGTTTTATAATGTTCTTTTAGCCTGTAAAGACGATCCAGATGTCCGGAGGAGGACTCGCCCATTTTAGCTCCCAGAAGAACCACGAGAGAATCAAGCAGCGCGGCAGGCGCCGCCATGGAATGGTATTCTGAGGGTTCGCCACGGAAGACGAACAGAGGAATGACATATTCCTGGTCCAGTGAATGATAGATCCGGCTTGTAAAAAAGATACACCTGTAATGAACCTTTTTCTGATGATCCAGGATCACGGCGGCCTCTTTTGGAGTTTTCTGGAATCCGAACAGAATCACCAGGTCTTTTTTTGTAAAAAAGTTCATATATTCAAAAAGTTCCGAACTCCCGGCAGGGAGGAGGATGACTTTCTTCCCGAATCGGTTCAGTCTGAATTTGAGCAGTTCCGCCATGGAAACTGCGGCTCCTTTTGCATAGAAATATACTGTGTCGGATGCCAGAATGGCGTCAGCGGCATTCCCGAGAAGGTCTTCATCCAGAAATTCAAGAGTTTTTTCAATACAGTACTGCTGACGGCGGAGAAATCCTGCAGGTGTATTGGACGATCCGCTGCCGAGAGTGAAATTCAGCTTTCCTGCCGGCGGATTCTCCTCTGCCACATGTCGGAGAACAGCATTTTTCAACTCCTTAAAATCAGAATATCCGCAGTGTCTGGCAAACCGTGATACAGTCGGTTCTGAACTGCCGATACACCGTGCTACGTCGCCTATACTCATGCGGATAAATTCCTGTGGGCTGGCTATGATATAATCGATGATCTTTTTTTCAGTTTTTGTAAAGTGGACGTCGTTTTTCACAAAATAGATATCTGTCATGTACAGGCCTCTTTCCTGAAATTTTATATATCATATCACAAAAATGCGAAGAAAGGGTAAAGAGGAGATAGAATATATGTAAAATCCGGAAACGCTTCGACTTTTCTTTCTTTATCAAAGCGAGATGACCTCGACAAATAAAGTGTTATTCGCTATAATAACAACATTGAGGGTTGGGGCAGAAATCCGACGTTTAACATATGAAAGGAGATGCATGAATGCTCCAGATCAAAGATATCTGTAAAGAATACCGCACCGGAACCCTGGTCCAGAAAGCGCTGGACGGAGTGAGCCTGAATTTAAGAGACAACGAATTTGTTGCGATCCTGGGGCCCAGCGGCTCGGGGAAGACGACGCTTCTTAACATAATAGGAGGCCTTGACCGCTATGATAGCGGAGATCTTATCATCAACGGGATCTCCACGAAAAAATATAAAGACAGGGATTGGGATTCTTACCGGAATCATACGATTGGATTTGTATTCCAGAGTTATAACCTGATTCCTCATCAGACAATACTGGCAAATGTGGAGCTTGCCCTGACAATCTCGGGAATCGGGAAGGCAGAACGCCGGCAGAGGGCACAGGAGGCGCTGACGCAGGTAGGACTGGGAGACCAGATCCACAAAAAGCCGAATCAGCTCTCAGGAGGACAGATGCAGAGGGTTGCCATTGCGAGAGCACTTGTAAATGATCCGGATATTCTGCTGGCTGATGAACCGACAGGAGCTCTGGACAGTGAGACCAGCGTACAGGTTATGGAGCTGCTTAAGGATGTGGCAAAAGACCGGCTTGTAGTCATGGTTACCCACAATCCTGAACTGGCGCATGAGTATGCAACGCGCATTGTGAACCTGAAGGACGGAAAGATCCGGTCGGACAGTGATCCGTATGTTGTAAACGAGATGGAACTTACAGAGCCGGAACATAAGAACATGGGAAAGTCTTCCATGTCTTTTCTTACGGCTCTTTCATTGAGCTTTAATAACCTGAAAACAAAGAAAGCGCGTACTCTTCTTACGTCTTTTGCGGGATCTATCGGAATTATCGGTATAGCACTCATCCTTTCCCTGTCGACAGGAGTCAATGACTATATCCAGCAGATCGAGGAGGAGACACTCTCTGAGTATCCGCTCCAGATCCAGAGTACCGGGTTTGATTTTTCATCTGCCCTGGATACCGGAGCTGCATCGGACGCAGGCAAGGAAGAAGGAGATATCTATGTGGTTGAGATGGTAACAGATATGTTCTCCACGATGGATACCAACGATCTGGAATCTCTGAAAACATATCTGGAAAACGGCGGCAGCGGAATTGAAGAGTATACGAATGCCATAGAATATTCTTACAATGCAGAACCGCAGATTTATAAAGAAAGCGGAGATGGGATCCGCCAGGTCAACCCGGATCATTCCTTTGATTCCATGGGCCTGGGGTCGTCGTCCGGATCCGGGATCATGTCTTCTATGATGAGTACGAATGTGTTCTATGAGATGCCGGAAAACGAGGCTCTCTATAAGGGGCAGTACGATGTGAAAGCCGGACGCTGGCCCGATAATTACAATGAATGTGTACTCGTCCTTACTTCCGGCGGGGGTATGAGCGATTTTATGCTCTATACACTGGGG
Source organism: Candidatus Mediterraneibacter surreyensis (assembly GCA_019118885.1). Classification (GTDB taxonomy): domain Bacteria; phylum Bacillota; class Clostridia; order Lachnospirales; family Lachnospiraceae; genus Mediterraneibacter; species Mediterraneibacter surreyensis. The sequence continues at coordinate 88,501 of DWYB01000032.1, forward strand.
CTGAGAGATCCTCTTGAACTGGATGAGATGGTCGATCAGTTTATCAATGAAGAAAATATCACTACGCCGGATGATATGGGAACTTATACGTACGACGATATCCTCGGCATTACATTCAAGCTGGTGAACAGCGCCGATTATTATCAGTATGACAGTCAGTATAAAGTATGGACGGATAAATCCGGCGATGCAGATTATATGAAAAAGCTGGTTGCAAACGGAGAAGACCTGACGATCGTGGGAGTAGTCCAACCATCAGAAGATGCGAATGCCTCTGCGCTGAGTACAGGAATCTGTTATCCGGCTTCTCTGACGAAACATATAGCGGAATATGCGGAGAATACAGAGATTGTCAAACAACAGTTAAGCGATTCGTCCGTTAATGTATTTACCGGTGAGAAATTCGGAGAATCCGGCTCAGAAAACGGGTTTGACATGGAATCCCTTATAACGGTGGACGAGGATAAGCTTCAGGAAGCCTTCGGGTTTGACGAGAGCGCATTTTCTGACCTGTCAGATTCTTTTGACTTTTCGGGGGTGTTCGGTAATGCAGGCGATTCCATAGATCTGTCGGGCATGGTGGACCTTGGAAATGTCGAAATAGATCTGCCGGATATACCGTCCATGAGCCTGAAGGATCTTATGGGGAATCTTGATCTTAATGTGTCATCGGACGGATTCTCTCAGATGGCGTCAAGCCTGTTGGAGGGATATCAGCTGTATGCCCAGGATCATCCGGAGGCAGATTATTCCGGACTTGCGGAAGCTTTTCAGAATTATCTGAGTTCGGATGCAGCTCAGTCGATTCTCCGTGATAACATTACAGATATCATTCAGTCCGGTTCCGGAGTCACTGTGACTACAGAACAGCTCCGGGAGATGCTCAGTGAGATCATGAGCGGATTTGCAGGATATATAGAGGAAAATAATTACGACGATCCGTCCAGATTCGGCGAGTATCTGCAGGAGTATCTGCAAACTGACGGTGCACAGGGCATATTAAATAAATGGGCGGATGAGATTTTCAGCGGAGTGGTGGATAATGTAACGGTCACTTCGGAACAGATCAGTAAGCTGGCGGAAGAACTGGCGGGAGGTTATCAGCAGTATGCGCAGCAGACCGGTGCGCCTGACCCGGCTCAGATGGGCGAAAACTTTATCGCATATCTTGCCACTGCGGACGGACAGAAAAGATTGTCAGACGGTCTTGCGGGCGTGGTGGACACGGCGGGGATCGAGAGTCAGCTCACAGGCGCTGTTGAGCGTTATATGCGGAGCGCCATGACCTCTTATGGAAGCGCGGTCGGTCAGGCGCTGGAGGGCCAGATATCTTCCGCGATGGATCAGATGATGGATCAGCTCGCCTCGGGAATGAGCGATGCTATGGGGCAGGCTATGACGCGGGTCGGAAGCAGACTGGAAGACGCCATGAGCATTGACGGAGAAGCCTTTGCGGATGCTTTTCAGATGAATATGACAGGAGATGAGCTGTCAGAACTTATGATGTCTATGAATTCTGATCAGAGCGCGTCATATGAGAATAATCTGACATCTCTCGGATATGTGGATTTTGATGTACCGGGCGGAATTGATATCTACCCGAAAAATTTTGAGAGCAAGGAAATGGTAGTCGGTATTCTGGACGATTACAACAGTCGTATGGAGGCGGAAGGAAAAGATGAGCAGGTGATCACCTATACAGATATGGTGGGAACGCTGATGTCATCCGTGACGGAGATCATCGATATTATCAGCTATGTGCTGATAGCATTTGTGGCAATTTCTCTGGTGGTATCATCCATTATGATCGGCGTTATCACATACATCAGCGTGCTGGAGCGAAAGAAAGAGATCGGTATCCTGCGCGCGATCGGCGCATCGAAAGGAAATATTTCTCAGGTATTCAACGCGGAGACATTTATCATCGGATTTTGTGCGGGGGCGCTGGGGATCATCATATCTCTTCTGCTGCTGATACCGGGCAATGCACTGATCCATTATCTCGCGGGCACGAATGATGTAAATGCAGTGCTCCCGGCGGTGCCTGCCGTGATCCTTATCCTATTAAGCATAGTGCTGACACTGATCGGCGGTTTGATCCCGTCGAAAAAAGCGGCGAAAAGCGATCCGGTGACAGCATTGAGAACGGAGTAGACGGAAACAGGAGATACAGTAATGGATGAAAAATCTTTGAAAAGCCGGATAAAAAAATTGAGTATTGCAGTTGTGATCATCAGTTTTGCGATCCTGATCGCTGTGGTGGCGGCGTCTTATAATCTGCGTACAATCCTTCAGGATGCACTCTTCAGTCAGATGGAGAGTGAGACTGAGCAGTACAGCATCAATATCAGACGTCAGATGGACGCGGATATACAGACGCTGAATACTCTTGCGAGTTTTATTCAGTATGGAAATATGGATACCGATTCTTTCATAAAAGGTTTTCAGCTTTCCAGAGAATATAATGATTTTGACGGTCTGGGATTTTTCGGAAGACCTGATATGAACATTGACATCGGCATAATGATCACTTCGGATGCAGTGGAGGAAGTTTCGGCGGAAGCGCTGGATGGGAATATGGCAGCTGTTGTGCAGGATGCATGGAACGGCGGGAGTGGGATATCAAGGATATACACCGAAGAAGATACAGATGAGAATATGTTTGCGTATGCAGTTCCCGTATATGCAGACAAAGAAGTGGCAGGAGCGCTTGCGGCTGAAGTGGGCACAGACGTGTTTGCCGATGTGCTTCAGGACAGATCCGTGCTCCACGGAAGCGGTTACATCCATCTTATCTCGGACAGCGGAAAGATTCTTGTAAGGTCGGAAGAAAGGGTTATAGAAGAAGAGCTGGATACGATTTACGATAATGATTATATTGCGCAGGAAGAACAGGAGAATATAAAGGACGCTTTAATAAAAGGAGAGTCATGTTTTTCGGAATTTACTTATAACGGGGAGACATATCAGGTTCTGCTGGCGCCGCTGGGTGTCAATGGCTGGTATCTGTTCTGCGTACAGACGGCGCAGAGTATCAGCGGCAGCATCTATCATCTGATGACAAATACTCAGATCATCACGGTCGTTGTGCTGTTTATCATTTTGATCATTATCGCATACGGATACAGAATCATATACAGGAGCAACCACAATCTGATAAAAAGCGCCTGGTATGATCCGCTGACCGGAGCATATAACATGGCAAAGTTTGAATATGAGACGGCGGGGATCATAGAAAACACGTATGAATACAGTCTGGCAGCAATGAATATCCGACAGTTCAAGTTCATTAATGAGATATTCGGAACCCGGGCAGCGGATCTTCTTTTGTGCCATATGAAAAGTGTCATTGCAGATAATGTAACTGAGAATGAATATTACTGTCGAAACTCTGAAGACATGTTTTATCTTCTCCTGAGAGATACAGACAGAGACAGAATCAAAGAAAGAATAGGAAAAATGATCCAGGAGATCAGCAGATATGCAATCTGCAACAATCGTGATTACAGAATCCTCCTGTACTGTGGCGTTGTGATCGGAACAGACGTGGAAGACGAAGAACCTTCAGTAAAAAAGAGTATGACTCACGTCAGATTTGCACTGGATACTGCAAGGCAGTCTCTGAAAAACAACATATGGTTTTATGACACCCGTCTGCATGAAGACGAAAAACTTCAGAATTATGTGGAAAGCCATATGAACCAGGCGCTGGATAATCATGAGTTCAAACTGTATCTTCAGCCCAAGGTGAACCTGTCTACAGGCAGGACAAGCGGTGCTGAGGCTCTGGTACGCTGGATCGCGGAAGAGGGCAGGATTATCTATCCCGGGCAGTTCATTCCAGTGTTTGAGGCTAATGGTTTCTGTGTGAATCTGGATATGTATATGCTGGAAGAAGTGTGCCGTCAGATTCGTAAATGGATCGACGACGGACTGACTCCTGTGCCTGTATCCGTGAATCAGTCCAAACTTCTGTTTTATGAGGCTGATTATATCGACAATCTGAAATCTCTTCTGGACAAATATCAGATTCCGGCGGAACTGATTTCTCTGGAAATCCTGGAAGGGCTTGCGTCGGAAAATGTGAATGAGCTGAATAAAAGAATAGGACGCCTGCGGGAAATCGGATTCAAGATTTCACTGGATGATTTCGGCAGCGGATATTCATCTATGAATACGTTGGCCAGTCTTGAAATAGATGAATTGAAGTTCGACCGGGGATTTCTTTTAGGCCTGAAAGATTCGGGAGAAGAGTACGAACGCCAGATCATCATTATGAATGAGATTGTGGAATTGACGAAAAAACTGAAGATAAGCACCGTAGTCGAAGGCGTGGAGACAAAAGAAAATGAAGAGCTGGTCCGGGCTCTGGGCTGCGAATACGGTCAGGGATATTATTATAGTATGCCGATGAGCGCCAGCGAGTTTTCCGAGAAATATGTGAAGAACCCTGCTGATTAGAAGCGCACACCGGCAGACATTCTATTTCGCTTCAAGGATGATGCACCGTCCCTTTTTTGACTGCTTCACTTCGTAAAGGACGTCGTCCGCCATCTTGTAAAGTTCGGCAAATGTTCTGGGATTGTCGCTGTGTATCCCGCCAATGGATATGGATGTGCGGATCCCGGGGCATTTTATCATGGCTTCACGCAGGTATTTCTGAGTGACCGCCTCTGCCTTTAACTGAATTGCCTGCATATCCATACATGGATATGCAAGAACGGCAAATTCATCGCCGCCCATTCTGATCACGACATCAGTCTGACGAAATGTTTCCTTCAGTGTATTCGCTACATACTGGAGCATATAGTCTCCGGTATCATGTCCGTAAAGATCGTTGACCCGTTTGAAATTATCAATGTCCATCATGAAAAATGTGTATGGCATAGGGTTTTTCATTTTATCGACTATAAGGGTCATGCCGCCTCTTCGGTTATAGATTCCGGTAAGAAAGTCTTTATATGATTCTTCCATAAGTCTGTATCGGTTCTGTATTTCGTTGGAAATGTCAACAAGTACGCTGATAACTACAGCCCGATCGTCTTCGACAGTGATCTTCCGTCCGATATCATAGACCCATATATAATTTCCGTCTTTTTTCCTTATGCGATATTTAATGGAGTATCCGTCTCCCGTGCTCTGAAAGATTCGCTCTGAAACCCTTTTGGCATCTTCTTCGTGGATAGAATTTATCACGAGTCCTCCAGTAGTTTTAACGAATTCATCATAAGTATATCCAGTCATATTGAGAAGAGTGTCATTAACTACATACAGGGGGAAACCCTCCTCCATATAACTGCCGATGATCCCGCTGGGCATCATTACACAAAGTATGTCAAGAAGCTTTCGCTGTGTCTGGCCGCTGAGTTTGCGTGCCTGTTCGGATATAAAGCGGAGCGGAAAAAATTCATCATTGTCCTGAGTCCGACTGCCCTCTGACATATGCAGTGAAGTGGCAAGGTATTTCCCGTCCGTGTTGCAGAAAGTTCCCGTTAGCCGTGTACAGTAGTATACGGGCTGCAAATCTTCCTGTTCGATACAGGTTTCCATTTTGCAGTAAATCTGCCAGCAGTTACTGCTGACTTGTTTTTCTGTATAATTGCTGATCTGGTATTTGATAGGAGAAGGAAGATTGGCGATCTCCTGTTTCAGCAGTAATGCAAATTCTTCTTTGTTTACCGCAACTTCACCTTCCCCTGTTCCCAGACTGTATATATTGTCAGCAACCAGAGACAGGGTCTTTTCAATATTTCTTTCTGTTAGATAAAAATGGAAAAATTGATCCAGTACCGGATAGATAAGTCTGCCTGAAATAGTTTTATTATCTGCAATATCTGTTTCTCTTGACATTTTATGCCTCCCATAATAAATTCAGCATCCCCGAAGCCGTAACAAAGAGTGTTGAGTATCATCATAGGGTTCAGCAATATATTTTATATAATATTACGGTATATTTGGCAAGTGTTTTTATTGATTTTCCTGTGGCACATACGCTGAAAAGCAGCAAAAAATATTGACAAATCAATCATATCTACCTACACTTATTACGATTGTACGCATGAACAAGCATGGTAAGGAGTGAGACCGTGGAAAAAAACAGTAATATTATAGAGCTGAGAAACATAAAAAAAGTGTTTGATGATACAGCTGTCGTGGAGGATTTTAACCTGACGGTCAGGAGAGGAGAGTTTGTAACATTTCTCGGCCCATCAGGCTGTGGAAAGACGACGACACTTCGGATGATCGCCGGATTCGAGTTCCCGACAGAGGGGGAGATTCTGTTGAACGGGGAAGACATCAGCCATCTGCCGCCCAATCTGCGGCCGATCAATACGGTGTTCCAGCGCTACGCCCTGTTCCCGCACCTGAATGTATATGACAATGTGGCGTTTGGGCTGAACCTGAAGAAACTGCCGAAGAACGTGATCAGGGAAAAAGTGGAGAAAGTGCTGGAGGTAGTGGATCTGGAAGGATTTGAGAAGAGGAAGATCTCGACACTTTCAGGAGGACAGCAGCAGAGGATCGCCATTGCCCGGGCTATCGTCAACGAACCGGACATTCTGCTTCTGGACGAACCACTCGGGGCACTGGACCTGAAGATGAGAAAAGAGATGCAGCTGGAGCTCAAATCCATGCATGAGCGTCTTGGGATCACATTTATCTATGTGACCCACGATCAGGAGGAGGCTCTTACAATGTCCGATAAAGTAGTGGTCATGTCTGACGGGATGATCCAGCAGACCGGTACTCCGGAGGAAATCTACAATGAACCGGAGAATGCGTTTGTGGCTGACTTTATCGGTGAGAGCAATATTTTTGAGGGAAAGATGGCTGCGTCTATGACGGTCGGATTCTGCGGCGCTCAGTTTCCCTGCGTGGACAATGTGCCGAAAGATACCCGTGTGGATGTAGTTGTAAGACCTGAGGATGTGATCATTACCAGACCCGGCGACGGTCAGATCAGGGGAGTTGTCGATTCAGCCGTATTCAAAGGCATGTATTATGAGATTACAGCAATTCTTTCGGACGACAATGAAGTTGTGATCCAGAGTACGAGAAACGCCCGGGTCGGCGAGGAGATCGGCATGAGGATTGATCCGGACAGCATCCATGTTATGCCGGCAGGTGTTCTGGTTAACGTTTTTGACGGAATGATAACAAAAGACGGGAAAGCCGCTTTTGCCGGCGGTGAATATGAGTGTGACCTGACACAGCTCTATGAGGGATCACGCCGGAGCGGGGAATGCTCAGTAGTGACCGAGAGTGGCGAAGAAATTAATCTGTCCGGAATGTATGTGACAGTGGAAGTGCCGGTCAAAGCCGTATCCATGAGTGATGAACAGAGAGACTACCGTGCACAGGGAAATATCATTTCCTTTATTTACAAAGGAAATCACTACAATTATACAGTACGGACAGCTACGGAGGAGGACTTCGTGCTTGATGAAGACGATCTGTGGAATGAGGGAGATCATGTCAGCCTTATGATCCCGAGCGATCAGATCATACTGAAGAGAAAGTAGGGATATACTATGAGAAATTTTCGATTCAGCAGGAAACAGCTGTGTATACCTTATGCTCTGTTTCTGGTCTGTTTTGTCGTGCTGCCGCTGGCAGTGATTGTTTACTATGCGTTTACTGACGGAAGCGGGAGTTTCACCCTTGCCAATCTGCTCAACTTTTTTACAAACGGAAATACGATAGGAACGCTCTGTTACAGTGCGGTGATCGCAGTGGCTGTGACGGGGGTCTGTCTTCTCGTGGCCTATCCGGTGGCATATATTCTGGCACGAAGCGGACTGAAGAGAGCACCGGTGCTCCTGATGCTTTTTATCCTTCCTATGTGGATCAACTTCACTCTTCGTATCACGGCGCTAAAGGAAATACTGAATGTGATCGAAGGAAATCTGTCGCTTCATCCTTTCCTGAATACGGTGATCGGCATGACATACGACTATCTTCCGTTTATGATCCTGCCCCTGTATACAACGCTTCTTCAGCTTGACGAAAGCCTTCTGGAGGCGGCGCAGGATCTGGGGGCGGGATCTGCGGCAGTATTCTTCAGAGTGACGCTGCCCCTGTCTATGCCGGGGATCGTCAGCGGAATCACCATGACGTTTCTTCCGGCCATGACGAACTATGTCATCCTGGATATGATGTACAACAGTACATATATTATGGGCTCACTGATAGGAAGCTATTTTAATATTTATGACTGGAATAATGGTTCCATGATCTCTCTGATCCTTTTTGCGGTGATATGTATCGTATCGCTTGTCACCGGAGGCGAGGAACAGGATGATGCGAAGAACAGGGGGGCGGTGCTGTAATGAAAAAGATTCTGTCTTACACTTGGCTTGTACTTGTGGCGCTGTTTATGTATATTCCGGTGCTGATCCTGGCGTTCTACAGTTTTACGGACTCTACCACTATCGGCGCTGTGAGGGGCTTTTCTCTGCACAACTACGAAACGCTTTTTACGACTGAAGAACTGAGAAATATGATCGTCGGCACACTCCTGCTGGCGGTGGGATCGGCCGTGATAGCATCGGTGTTGGGAACAGTGGGCGCTATCGGGGCGTTTTATTCCAGACCCTTTACCCGGGCTGCTGTGGAGACTGCAAACAGGATTCCGGTAGTCAATGCCGATGTCGTGACGGCGTTCTCCATCTGTATTCTTCTGATCGTTGTGCTCGGAATTGAGAAAAATACTTTCATCCCGCTTGTGATCGGACATGTGGTGCTGTGCACGCCTTTTGTTTATCTTGCCGTAATGCCGAAGCTAAAGCAGATGGACAACGGACTCTATGAGGCGGCGCTGGATTTGGGTGCGACGCCGTTCCAGGCGCTGTACAAGATCGTGATCCCGCAGATCATTCCGGGCATAGTCTCAGGGTTCATGCTGTCGATTACATTGTCGCTGGATGACTATTTTATTTCTACGTATACGAAACCGGCCACATTCGACACAATCAGCACATATGTGGTCAATGCCACAAGAGGAGCCCAGACTGAGATCAAGACTGCCCTGTGGGCGCTGTCCACGGTGATATTCCTGGTCGTGATCCTGGCGGTGGTGATCATGAACCTGGCGTCGGCAGGACCGGTAAAAAAGCAGGAGGTGAACGTCCATGACAGCAGAAAGCAAGATTAAGAGACGGACGTCGGGAGGAAAGAGGATCGGGCGCATGGCTCTGTGTGTCCTGCTCTCCGCGGGAACAGCTGCGGTTTTGCCCGGCAGCCTTATACCGGGCGGCCTCTCCACTGTCTTTGCGGCGGATGCAGAACCGGCTGAACATACGGAAAAAGTAACCCTGCGCATTGCCAACTGGGAGGAATATATCGACGAGGGCGACTGGGATGAAGAGGAAGCCATCGATCTCGACGACCGGGAAGGAACCGTGATCCTGGGCGAGAATTCCATGGTCGAAGATTTTGAACAGTGGTATCTGGATACTTACGGAACGGAAGTGGAAGTAGAGTACTCCACATTCGGAACCAACGAGGACCTCTATAACCAGCTTACCCTTGGAAATGATTTCGATCTTGTCTGTCCGTCTGAATACATGTTTATGAAACTCATTGCCGAAGGCAGACTCCAGCCGTTATCGGAAAGCTTTTTTGATACAGGAAGAGAAGACAATTATTATATCCGGGGAGTGTCGGACTATATCAGAAATATATTCGATACGAACACCATAGACGGAGAACCGTGGAGCCGATACGCTGCCGGTTATATGTGGGGAACCACAGGGATCGTATACAACCCTGAAGTGATCTCGAAAGAGGAGGCGTCCCACTGGGCAATCCTGGCGGATCCCAAGTATAAGGGTCAGGTGACGATCAAGGATAATGTGCGCGACAGTTATTTCGCCGCGCTGGGACTCCTCAATGAAGAGGAGCTGATGAAACCTGATTTTATCAATTCCCCGGATCGGCTGGAGCGCATTGCCGAGCTTATGAACCGGACAGATGAAGATACGGTAAACAAGGCTGAATCCATCTTAAAAGAGATGAAAGAAAATGCATATTCTTTCGAGTCGGACAGCGGGAAAGCGGACATGGTGACGGGAAAAGTCCTGGCAAACTACCAGTGGTCAGGAGACGCCGTCTATACGCTGGATCAGGCTGAGATAGACGACTACTATCTGGCTTACGCCGTGCCGGAAGAGTGCACCAATATCTGGTTTGACGGCTGGGTCATGCTAAAAGACGGGATCAGCGGCGACCCTGCGAAACAGCAGGCAGCTGAGGCGTTTATAAATTTTATGTCAAGACCTGACAATGTAGTCAGAAACATGTATTATATCGGATATACATCCGTGATAGCCGGAGGAGACAGCGATATTATCTACGCTTACGCCGACTGGTGCTACGGGGCAGAGGAAGAAGAGGAAGATGTCATTGAATATCCGGTCGGATTCTTTTTCAGTGGAGATAACGCTGATGAAGACTATATCATAACGGCTGCGTCAGATCAGGCGAACCGCCAGCTTTTCGCACAGTATCCGCCTCAGGATGTGCTGGAACGGGCTGTAGTGATGCAGTACTTTGATCAGGAAAACAACGAGCGAATCAACCAGATGTGGGTTAATGTCAGGTGCTTTGATCTGACGTCGCTGACCTGGAAGGACTGGGCGGTGATCGGCGCAGCTGCAGTGATCGCGGCCGCGGCTGTGGTGATGTTTAAGAAGAGAGACGAGATTGGAGAAATACTCCACAGACGATGAATAAGAAAAATCGCGTTCGGAATATCCGGACGCGATTTTTTATGCTCGGGGATCAGGTACAGTGCCTGAATGATCTGTCGGAGATGATCCTTGCGAAGATCAGCCCCAGCGGCAGCGCCATGATGATGAGGAGCGCGGAGACCAGCCATGGCGCTGACTGAGTCAGCGACATCTCTCCCATACTGTAGACTGCCCGGTAAAGGTACAATCCCGGAACCATGATCACGATGGAAGGCACGGTAACGGAGATTCTCGGGTAGCCCAGGCGTTTCATCAGAAGCGAAGCCAGAAGTCCGGCTGTCAGAGCTCCAAGGAAAGCTGCAACTGCGGCGTTTAAGGATATCAGGCTGACAAGTTCCAGACGAAGTGTGTTTGCAATGGCGCCGATCCCGGCAGCGGAAGCGGCGATGGTAACCGGGCTGTTGAACATGATCGAGAATCCGAACACTCCGATAAAGCTCATGATAAGCCGGAGAATCAGCAGCACTGCCGGATGGAGGGAAAGCTCAGCAAATTCGCCCGGCTGCAGGTTCAGGATCATGGACATGACCCATGCGGTAGTCGTGGCAATGACCACGATGATCACGGCGTATGCCAGACGTTCCAGACCGGAACGCATATCCAGCTTTGCAAGGTCGATACCGCTTGTGATAAACGGAAATCCGGGGATGATAAAGAGCATGGAGCAGATATATCCGACCTCATGCCCGCCCGACACGGAAAAAAGCGCCTCTGCAAGCCGAAGGGATCCCACATACGCAAGACATGCCAGAGCGACGGAAGAAACGATGCACAGATACAGTGTAAAGTGTTTCCCGATCAGTTTGCAGCGCAGATAATTTCCGAGACCGGCGCCGATAAAGGCGCAGATCATCTCTACAGGGCCGCCGCCCAGGAGAAAGGTAAATGCGGCGCATGCAAACGCTGCCGCCAGTCCGAGCTTGAGCGGGGTGTACAATCCCTTGATCTTTTCTATCGTATCAAGTTCGCGGTGCAGCTGCTCGCCGGACATATGTACCCCTTCCGTAGGGAATTTTTTCACGAAACGCTCCAGGCGGTCCAGCTTGGAAGTATTTACCCCCGTATTATTCAGACACAGAGAATTCGTAAAAGTCTTATGTCCGTCAAAACAGGTGTAGACGATGGTCATCAGTCCGATGCTGGCCGTGCATGTGACGCCAAGCTGTTCAGACAGGGCGTTCATGGAACTTCTGACCCTCCAGGCGCCGGTTCCGCAGGAGAGGAGCATCAGTCCGACCCTTCCGATCAGAGCGGCCTTTACCGGTACGCTTGCCTCTGTGATCGGCTTGTCCTTTACATGTCCGGTATAGTCATGCCAGTAGATATCCATATGATTTGGGATAATATTATCTTTTACCATTTTGATTCCTTTCGATAACTATGAGACTTCAGTTGCATGTTTATCACATAACAGTATAGTGGGATATGAAAAAAAGTCAAGAAAAGCATTAAAAAACGTGAATTGAAAAAGTAAATTCGGTATGAAAGAGTTAATTCTATGAATCTCTAAAAAGGTGCATAAAATTAGCTCTTTTTTGTGGATGGACAGAGGATTTTGTGGTAAACTGAATTCAAATTTATAGGAA
>DWYB01000033.1 GCA_019118885.1 Candidatus Mediterraneibacter surreyensis
GATCAGCAGGATAACAGTGATAAAACAACTACAACAGAGACAACGGACAAGAACGATAAAACAGAGCAGACCGTAGATAACAAAGCTCAGGCAGCCTCAGCTACAACAGCAGAATCAAATGAAAATACAGCACCACAAACAGGAGATACCGCAAGCCTGATTTCACTTTTCACACTTGCAGGAAGTTCGGTAGTAGGCGGTACAGCTTTTGGACTCAGGCGTAAATTAAAAAAATAGTACCATACATACACAGGAGAGGTTCAGATGAATGAATCTCTCTTTCTTTTTGTGTACCTTCTAAGCAAAATCACTTGCCTCTCTGCCCGTCTCCGGCAGGGGGAACAAGTTGAGTTAATGCTGTATGCGATTGGCTAGGATTTTCTAATTCATAGATCGTACGCTTGCACAGACACCCCACCGCCCTATAGGTACACCGGTGCTCTGTGCATCCGCTTTGCGGAGCGCTAAGGCAGAAATAAACGTACAAGAAAAAGGACTCAAAAACCATTTGTTACTTGACATTCCTGAAATACTTGTTTACTGTAGACAAAGATAAGAAAATTTGTGGGTGCTTTGCGGAGCGAGTGAATGAAAACGTTGGTTACACTTTTGGTTACACCTGCTTGGATGATGTGCGGGAACCCCCTTTCTATGTGTCTTTTAGAATAGATATCGGGTTCGATTCCCCTCGGAGTCACTGAACAAGTTCCGGAAATGCCAGACAGGCGTTTCCGGTTTTTCTTTTTTTGAAAATAGTGAAACTATAAAGTCGTATATTTTGGACAGAGCAGTGTCTAAAGATTCCGCTCATCGGAAATACTGCTTCTATAATAATTATTTCGGAGGATAAATATGGATCGTGATCGTACACTTTTTCTGATCGTAGATATGCAGAATGGATTTATCAACAATTATACAAAGGATCTTGTTGGGAAAATATATGATTTTCAAAGCCGGATCAAAGATCGCGTGATCACAGCGGGAACCCGTTATGTGAATCACGAGGGGACAGCCTGCTATCTGTTTGAGGGGTGGAAGAGCTGTATGGCAGGATCTGAAGAAGCTGAGGTTGTGCCCATGCTGCGGGAGAGCATGGTGAAAGTGTTTGATAAAGATAAGTACAGCTGCTGGAATGATGAGATGAAGGCATTTGTGCGGGAATATGGCATTAAAAAGATATATTTTGCGGGCGTGAATACAGGATGCTGTGTTCTTAACAGCGTCCTTGACTGCTATAATGATCTTGTGGATTGTGCGGTAATTGAAGACCTCTGCGGTTCTACATCGGGAATGAAAGAGCACGAGGCTGCCCTGACTGTTTTGAGAAGCTGTATTACAGACGAGAGGGTGGTTACGACAGAGAAAGCATACGAACAAATTTAGATTGTATTTTTCACTGCGTTAAGCTATAATAAAAAAGGATTTATAAAACCAGACAAATCCCGGCAGCCTTTATGACAGGCGATGCGGGGAGGCAGAATTGGAGGAGAAGAAATATGTTAGTATCAGCAACAGAAATGCTTCAGAAAGCAAAAGCGGGTCACTACGCAGTAGGACAGTTCAACATCAACAACCTTGAGTGGACAAAGGCGATCCTTTTAACGGCGCAGGAGTGCAATTCACCGGTTATCCTTGGTGTATCTGAGGGAGCTGGAAAATATATGGCAGGCTATAAAACAGTTGTGGGCATGGTAAACGGTATGCTTGAGGAACTGAATATCACTGTTCCGGTAGCGCTTCACCTGGATCACGGCAGCTATGACGGATGCCTGAAATGCGTAGAGGCAGGTTTCTCCTCTATCATGTTCGACGGATCACACTATCCGATTGACGAAAATGTGGCTAAGACAAAAGAGCTTGTTAAGATTGCTCATGAGCACGGTATGTCTCTTGAGGCAGAAGTCGGAGCAATCGGCGGCGAGGAAGACGGCGTAATCGGAAAAGGCGAGTGCGCTGATCCGGCTGAGTGCAAGATGATCGCAGATCTCGGCATTGATTTCCTGGCGGCAGGTATCGGAAACATCCACGGAGTATATCCGGACAACTGGGAAGGCTTAAGCTTTGAGACTCTGGATGCTATCCAGCAGAAGACTGGCGATATGCCGCTCGTGCTTCACGGCGGTACAGGTATCCCGGACGATATGATCAAGAAAGCTATTGATCTTGGTGTTGCTAAGATTAATGTTAATACAGAGTGCCAGATCGTATTTGCCGAGGCAACACGTGAGTATATCGAGGCTGGAAAAGACAAACAGGGCAAAGGATTTGATCCGCGTAAACTCCTGAAACCAGGCGCAGAAGCAATCATGGCTAAAGTGAAAGAAAAAATGGAGTTATTCGGTTCTGTAGGAAAAGCCTGAAAAAATTTCAGGAAAACCTGAATAAATTTTTGACAAATTTCACTTGCCTTTTTGGAGTGATTGAGTTATACTGTCAAACGTAGACATGAACAAGGGCGTTCCAAGATAGCTTGGAGTGCCCTTTTTTCGTAGAAACTGTATTGAAGTTTTGCGGAACGGTCTCCGGAAAAGGCTCCGGAATACGGGCCTCGGGATGGCGGGATATCTTGTTCCTGCGGTTTCCCGGAAATGGAAAGAATATGAAAAGGAAGGGAATTCATATGAGCACAGAAAAGATCAATGTAGCCGAAATCTTTGGAGAAAATGTCTTTAACGACACTGTGATGCAGGAACGTCTGCCGAAGAAGGTTTACAAGAACCTGAAGAAAACGATTGAAGAGGGAAAAGAACTGGATCTCGAGACCGCTGATGTCATTGCACATGAGATGAAAGAGTGGGCTATTGAGAAAGGCGCTACACACTATACACACTGGTTCCTGCCGTTGACAGGGGTTACGGCGGAGAAACATGACTCCTTTATCTCCGCGCCGCTTCCGAGCGGAAAGGTGCTGATGAGCTTTTCCGGCAAAGAGCTGATCAAAGGAGAGCCGGATGCGTCCTCATTCCCGTCTGGCGGACTGAGAGCAACATTTGAGGCAAGAGGATATACAGCATGGGATTGTACATCACCGGCATTTGTAAGACAGGATGCGGGCGGAGCAACACTCTGCATTCCGACAGCATTCTGCTCCTATACAGGAGAGGCGCTGGACCAGAAAACACCGCTTCTTCGTTCTATGGAGGCAATTAACAAACAGGCGCTGCGTCTGCTGAGACTGTTTGGAAATACAACATCCAAGAAAGTGACTCCGTCTGTAGGACCGGAGCAGGAATACTTCCTTGTAGACGCTGAGAAGTTTGAACAGAGAAAAGATCTGATCTATACAGGACGTACATTGTTTGGAGCTATGCCGCCGAAAGGACAGGAACTTGACGATCACTACTTTGGAACGATCCGCCAGAGAATTGCGGCGTTTATGAAAGACGTCAATGAAGAGCTGTGGAAAGTGGGCGTTACAGCTAAGACACAGCACAACGAAGTGGCTCCTGCACAGCACGAGCTGGCTCCGATCTATTCCGAGGCAAATATCGCAGTAGACCACAACCAGATCGTAATGCAGACATTAAAGAGAGTTGCCTGCCAGCATGGACTGAAATGCCTGCTTCATGAGAAACCGTTTGCGGGAGTCAATGGTTCCGGTAAACACAACAACTGGTCCATTACAACAGATGACGGTATTAACATGCTTGATCCGGGCAAGACGCCTCATGAGAACACACAGTTCCTGCTTGTACTTACCTGCATCTTAAGAGCGGTTAATATGCATGCGGATCTTTTAAGAGAGTCAGCGGCTGATCCGGGAAATGATCACAGACTTGGAGCTAACGAGGCGCCGCCGGCAATCATCTCTATCTTCCTTGGCGAGCAGCTCGAGGATGTGCTTGACCAGCTGATCAGCACAGGTGAGGCTACACACAGCTTAAAAGGCGGAAAACTTGATACAGGTGTCAGCACCCTTCCGGAGCTTGCGAAAGATGCAACGGACAGAAACCGTACATCACCGTTTGCGTTTACAGGAAATAAATTTGAATTCCGTATGGTTGGATCCCGCGATTCTATCGCATCTCCGAATATCGTACTTAATACAATCGTGGCTGAGTCTTTTGCAGATGCCTGCGACGTGCTTGAAAAAGCAGATGACTTTGACAAGGCAGTTCACGACCTGATCAAAGAGTATGCAACAGAGAACCAGAGAATTGTCTTCAACGGTGACGGTTACTCAGAAGCATGGGTAGAAGAAGCCGAGAGAAGAGGCCTTCCGAACATCCGCTCTATGGTGGAAGCTATTCCGGCAATGGTAACAGATACGGCGGTGAAACTGTTCGAGAGATTTGGCGTGTTCACGAAGGCAGAGCTTGAGTCGCGTGCAGAGATTCAGTACGAGACATATGCAAAGGCCATCAATATTGAAGCGCGCACAATGATCGACATGGCAAGCAAGCAGTTCATGCCTGCGTTCATCAAATATACAAAGACACTTGCGGATACTGTAAATGCCGTTACTGCAGCAGGTGCGGATGCGTCTGTTCAGAAGGAAACACTGGCTAAAGTGACCGAGCTTATGGGTGAGACAAAGACAGCTCTTGATGCGCTGATCAAAGTGACAGACGAGGCTGCAGCAAAAGAAGAAGGCGCCGTACAGGCAAACTTCTATCACTCAGATGTATTCCCGGCTATGGAAGCGCTCCGCGCACCGGTTGATAAACTGGAGATGATCGTGGACAAAGAGGCTTGGCCGATGCCGTCCTATGGCGATCTGATCTTTGAAGTGTAAAGGCAATGACATACTGATCGTTTGATACCAGTACCCGGAAACACAGTTTAATACAGATACCTGTCGCCCGGCAGGGGAAGTTAAACCTCTCTCTTCCCCTGCCGGGCTTTTTGCGCAAATTATTGACATTTTGTTTGTAAAGATGCATACTAAATGAAAATATGACGGTGGAAAGTGTGGTGTGCTGTTGTGATCGAAAATGATGAAAAAGGGAAAAAGATGACCATCAATGATGTGGCGGAACAGCTCGGCGTGTCGATAAGCACAGTATCTCGGGCGATATCAGGGAAAGGGAGGATTGGGAGCGCGACGCGCAGGAGGGTTCTTGAGTTTATTGAGGAACATGACTACCATCCCAACAGCAGTGCGAAAAGTCTTGCGCAGGCTAAGACGGAAAATATTGCACTCCTTATACCGGAAGTGAAGACACTAGTGGCCCAGCCTTTTTTCTACATGTGCATGTGCGGTGTAAATGAGGTGGCTCAGGCGCGTGACTATGATATGTTTGTGGTGACCACGAATGGTTTGGACATAACCAGATTAAAACGGCTTTTGGACAACGGAAAAGTAGATGGCGTTATTCTTGGAAATACCCGCAGAGACGATGTGTTTGCAAAATTTTTAAAATCCAGGGAATGCCCATTTGTGGCGATCGGATCCATGGACGATGATTCCGTTGTTCAGGTGGATCATGACAATATGGGCGCCTGCAGGGATCTTACAGCGATTCTTCTGTCGCGGAAGATGCGCAGGATTGCATATATGGGAAAGTCGGGCGATCTGATCGTAAATGAAGAACGGTACAGAGGGTATCTTCAGGCTTACAGAGATGTCGGAACAGATGTGGATATGGGAATAGTGTACAGAGATAATATGACCGAAACGATTATACGAAAGAACACAGATGAGCTCGTGCGCAAAAGAGCGGACTGTATTCTCTGCCAGGATGACGCCATATGTAATGTTGTTCTGCAGGAGCTATATAGTCAGAATATCAGGATTCCGGAGGAAATGCGTGTGGCTTCCTGTCATAACAGCAAAGCTCTGGACAGCTATCCGGTTACGGTTACCTCGTTAAAGTTTGATAATACGGAGATTGGACGTGTCGCGTGTGATGTGCTGATAGATATGCTGGAAGGGAAAGAGGTGCCGGGGAAAACGCTGCTGGACTATGAAGTTGTTCTGAAAGAATCCACGAAATAGCATCGAAGAGAAAGTAATACAGCGGCTGGATGCGCAAATTGCGCAAATCAAGCCGCTATTTTTATGCAAAGTATATAAAAAATATTTTTCACGAATGTCTATTATGCATATTGTACAAAATAGAATGTAGTGTTATAATCTTTTACAGAACAAGCGATTGCGCAATAAACTATTGCACAAGAGCGCAATAATAATTCCGATACACAGAGATCGGAAAAAGGAGGTTATTTTATGAAGAAAAAGTTGGTAAGCGTATTGTTGTCAGCGGCGATGGTCGCAACACTGCTCGCAGGCTGTGGCGGCGGATCGGATGACTCTTCGGATAATACGGAAGGGGCAGGATCCGGTGAGAAACAGACGGTATCATTAAGAATGTGGGGCGCTGAGGAAGATCAGGATTTCCTGAAACAAATGGCAGATTCATTTGCGGAAGAATATGCTGATGCGGCAGATATTACTGTCGAAGTAGGCGTGGAAAGTGAGTCTACGGCAAAAGATACTGTCCTTACAGATGTTGAGGCGGCCGCAGATGTTTATTCATTTGCTTCCGACCAGCTTCCGGATCTGGTAAATGCAGGTGCTCTGCAGTCTATTGACGATATGGACGAGGCGCTTCAGGCATATGCCGGCAAGGGCGTAGCTGATGTAAAAGAAGCAAATACTGCTGATTCCGTAGAAGCATGTACATATAATGACACATTGTACGCATTCCCGAGAACAGCAGATAACGGTTACTTCCTTTTCTATGATTCATCTGTACTTTCCGAGGATGATGTAGCAACTTGGGATTCTCTTCTGGCAGCAGCAGATGCAGCAGGAAAGAAAGTCGGCATGACGCTGGCATCCGGCTGGTACAATGCTTCTTTCTTCTACAGTGCAGGATTTACAACCGGTCTGAATGATGACGGATCTACATCCATGGACTGGAACGGAGAGGCTGATTACTCAGGTGTGGAAGTGACACAGGCGATGCTGAACATCACAGGAAATCCGGCGTTTATGGCAGTCGCTGACGGAGATAGCTCCAATCAGCTTGCATCCGGTCAGCTTTGCGCGGCAGTATCCGGCACATGGGATGCAAGTGTGGCACAGGAAGTATTCGGCGACGGATATGCAGCAACAAAACTTCCTACATTTACAATTGCAGGCGATCAGTTACAGCAGGCTTCTGTATCCGGTTATAAGATGGTTGGTGTAAATGCTCACTCCGAGAATGCAGGATGGGCAGCTCTCCTTGCAGACTGGATCACAAATGAAGATGCACAGAGGACACAGTTTGAAGAGCGTCAGATCGGACCGTCCAATAAAGTCGTACTTGAGTCCGATGAAGTTCAGTCAAATGTAGCTCTTTCAGCACTGGCAGCACAGAATGAATATGGTGTTGTACAGTTCGCAGGACAGAACTTCTGGGATCCGGCAGCTACATTCGGCGAGATCGTTGCAAAAGGCGAACTCAATGTGGATGATACAGCAGGAATCCAGGCAGCACTTGATACACTTGTAGACGGTGCAACAGCTCCAATTAACTAAATGATTAAGAAGCAATAGAAATGATGATCGACAACAGTCATGTTTGATCAGCCGGCCGGCCACATGAAAAACAGCAGTGAGCCGGCCGGTTTTTGGAAGAGGACCGGATGAAAAACTCTTTTGTCCGGTTTGGGAAGGAGAGAAATATGGAAAAATCGAAAGGCAAAGTCGCCGGATTTTTCAGCGCGATCGGAAGATTTTTTCGGGGTTTTGGAGAAGCTGTAGCAAAGGGCGATCTATTCGTAAAGCTCTCCCTGATCTGGATGGGAGCGGGATATTTCCGCAGAAAACAGTATGTGAAATCTGTCCTGATCACTATCTTTGAAGCGCTGGTCATTGTGTTCAGCGTTGTGTGTTCCTCTCAGTACGTACCGAAGTTCGGCACGCTGGGAACAGTACAGAGGGAATCGGTATTTAATCCGGTGACCATGAAAAATGAGATCAATGATTATGATAATTCATTTATGATACTTTTGTTCTCGGTTGTAAGCTTTGTGATCTGGGCGATATTTCTTGTAGTCTGGATCTCTAATGTAAAACGTGCTTATGAACTCCAGAAGATGGCGGAAAACGGAGAACATATCAATACATTTAAAGAAGATCTGAATACTTATCGTAATGAGAACTTTTATAAGACACTGCTGACGCTTCCTGTTACAGGAGTCGTAGTATTTACAGTTGTTCCGCTTCTGATCCTGATACTGGTAGCGTTTACCAATTATGATCAGCAGCATATGCCGCCGTCAGCGCTTTTTACATGGGTAGGACTTGACAACTTTATCAGCCTGTTCGGAGGCGGCGGTCTGACCATTACATTTGGTTATTCCTTTGTCAGAGTTCTTATATGGACACTGGTCTGGGCTGTATTCGCCACGTTAACGAACTATATCGGCGGTATTCTCTTATCACTGCTGATCAATCATAAAAGGGTAAAGCTGAAAAAGATGTGGCGTACCCTGTTCATGGTCACGATCGCAGTTCCGCAGTTCGTATCTCTGCTGTTGGTGAGAAACTTCTTCGCTGACGGCGGTATTGTCAATACAATCTGTGCAAATATCGGACTTACCGGTTTTCTGAGAGACGTGGGCCTGATCAGTACATCCTATATCCCGTTCCTGTCATCTCCGGGATGGGCGCATGTAATGATCATTCTGATTAATATCTGGGTAGGCGTGCCTTATCAGATGTTGATTGCAACCGGCGTTCTTATGAACCTGCCGACGGATCAGGTTGAGAGCGCACGCATCGACGGTGCGTCATCGTTCCAGATTTTCCGTCATATCACCATGCCATATGTGCTCTTTATCACAGGGCCTGCGCTGGTGACGGATTTTGTAAAGAATATTAACAACTTTAACGTAATTTACCTGCTGACGCAGGATGTGTACACGACGACGAATCAGGCACTGGCAAACTCGCAGGCAAAAGAAGTGGATCTGCTTGTTACATGGCTGTTCCGTCTGACGCAGGAGTACTATAACTATAAGATGGCTGCTGTTATCGGTATTGTAGTATTTGTACTCTGTGCGGCGTTTACACTTGTTGCATTTGGCCGTATGACCAGAGGAGACCGAGAGGAGGTATATCAATAATGAAAATCAAAGTTTCAGATATTCTAAGGCATGTACTTCTGGCGTTTCTGGCTGTGGTATGGCTGGTGCCGATTGTCTGGCTGCTGGCTACATCGTTCAGTAAATACACCGGTATGAACACCTCCACATTTTTCCCGAAAGAATGGGCGATTGACGGGTATAAGAACCTGTTGTTCGGGTCGGATACGGTAGCACAGTTCCCGCAGTGGTTCTGGAATACGTTTATTATCGCCTGCTTTACCTGTATCATATCAACAGCTTTTGTACTGATGGTGGCATATGCCACATCCTGTATGAGATTCAGGGGAAGAAAGACGCTGATGAATATTGCCGTTATCATCAATCTGTTCCCGGGCGTTCTGGCGATGATCGCCGTGTACTTTATCTTAAAGAGTATCGGTCTGACGAACAGTCATCTTGGTCTGATCTTTGTATATTCAGCGTCATCCGGACTGGGCTATCTTATAGCGAAGGGCTTTCTGGATACGGTTCCGGCGTCCTTGCGTGAGGCTGCTTATCTGGACGGTGCAAGTGAGGCAAAAGTATTTTTCAAAGTCGTTATGCCGATGAGTAAACCGATCATCGTGTATACGGTTATCAGTTCTTTCCTCGTACCGTGGATGGACTTCGTATACGCGAAGATGATGCTCAACTCCGGTGTGGCGTCTCAGTGGACGGTTGCGATCGGACTTTACAATATGCTCGAGAAGAGCCTGATCAATACATACTTTACACAGTTCTGCGCGGGCGGTGTGATCGTATCAATCCCGATTTCGATCCTGTTTATTATCATGCAGAAGTTCTATGTGGAAGGTGTCACAGGCGGAGCAGTCAAGGGCTAAACAAATACGTGTGCTGCCGGTGTAGTTTTACACCGACAGCATTCTGACAGAAAGGGCAGTATATGGAATCGTTTATCAAGGGCATGGATGTCTCCTCGCTGAAAGAACTGGAAGAGCTGGGGGCAAAATACTATAAAGACGGACAGGAGAAAGAGCTCCTGGAAATATTGAAAGAATATGGTGTGAACTCGATCCGCTTAAGACTGTGGAATGATCCATACAGCGAATCGGGAGTTCCGTACGGTGCGGGCACCAATGACCTTAAGACGACAATAGAACTTGCAAGAAGAGTAATTGCAAAAGACATGGGATTCCTTCTGGATCTTCACTACAGTGATTTCTGGGCGGATCCGGGCAAACAGCGCATCCCGAAGGCATGGCGCGGCATGGACGTGCCGCAGCTTGAGCAGGCCGTATATGATTACACCAGACAGGTGCTTGTGACTCTGAAGGAACAGGATGTGTTCCCGACGATGATACAGGTTGGTAATGAGCTCTCAAACGGCCTGCTCTGGCCTTACGGGAAAGTGCCGCAGTATGATAATATAGCACGGTTTTTAAATGCCGGTATCCGGGCGGTGAGAAGTGTCGATCCGGATCTTCCGGTCATGCTGCATCTGGATAACGGCGGCAACAACGCTCTCTACAGAGAGTGGTTTGATGAGTTTATGAAGCGGGGAGAGGAGTTTGAAATAATCGGGCTGTCCTATTATCCGTTCTGGCACGGAACCCTGCAGGATCTTGAGGATAATATGCATGACATTTCTGCGCGATACGGAAAAGAACTGATCGTGGCGGAGGTGTCCATGGGGCATACGATGGAAGATTATGCATCTTACGAACAGCTTGGAGAGAATGAACGAAAAGGCATGGCGACAAAACCGGAACTCGCTGAAAAAGTGGAGTATCCGATGACACCTCAAGGACAAAGAGAGTTCATGCAGGATTTCCTCACAAGGATTTCAAGGGTCAAAGGAGCCCGCGGATTCTATTATTGGGAGCCGGGCTGGCTTCCGGTGCCCGGAAGCGGCTGGGCGAACGATGAGGCTCTGGCCTATATTGAAGAAAAAGGACCGGGCGGAAATGAATGGGCAAATCAGGCGCTCTTTGACTACAGAGGCAATGCGCTGGAAGCTCTTGACATGATCAGAGATTTTCAGACTAAGTGAAACAGAAAGGTTTGGTACATAAACATGGATAAATTTATTGTTAATATTATTCATCGTCCCGAGATGGTGCCGGAGTATGCCGAGAAGGTGACCGGCCACGGGAAAGAAGAGGATATCGGAAGGAAGTCTCTTCTCACAGAGTCTCTTGATATCTTCAAGTTTCAGCAGGAGACAGCACATAAGAACGGACTTAAGACGACGATTCAGATGACATATGCATCTCTCTTTAATGAAGAGGCGATCCAGATTGCGAAGGAAGACCACGAGAAATACGGAGATGAGATCGCACTGTCGCTTCTGGGACTTCCGTGTACGGAGTTCCGTGAAAAATATAAAACGAAAGATTTCTGTATCTGGATGTTCTCCATGGAAGATAAGAAATCCATCGTGGATGACGTATTCGGAAAATTTTATGACACATTCGGTTTCTATCCGGAGTCAACAGGTTCCTACTATATGGATGCAGAACTGACAAATTATATCAAAGAAAAGTATCCGTCCGTAAAATGTGAGATCGCGACCTGCTGGGAGGAAGGACCAAAGGCGTACCATACGTGCAATAACTCATGGTATACTCTGTTCGACGGAGGTCCGTGGAATCCGTGGATCCCTTCAAAGCAGAATACACATGCACCGGCGGCGAATGAGGCGGAGGACAGCGGCGTTGTAGCAATCCCTCATCTCTCCCGTGACCTGCTTGCATGTTACGACGGAAACGGCTCCAATTTCGGAACTCATCCGCAGAATGTACTGCGCGGAATGATCTATGATACAAAGACATGGGAGTATCCGTATCTGTACAACCTCATCGATCAGTACCGTGCACTTGAGAAATACAACAACGGCTATGCCTACAATATGATGTTCGTAGGACCGGGCTGGCTCAATAAGATGGGACGCTGGGAAGCTCCGTACGAACTGCTCAAAAAATCCTATGAGGACGGCATGGCATATTACGGACAGCTCAAAAAAGAAGGAAAACTTGTCGATATGACAATGGCGGAGTTCGCAGATCATTTCCGTCAGAAAAAGACTTATACAGAGCCTGAGTGCGCTCTGTGGAGAGATATTCTCTACGGTTCAGACAAGCAGGTATTCTGGTACTGCGACCCGTATATGAGAGCCTGCGTTAACATGGATCAGGGCGGCGCGATCGTGGATCTGCGTCCGTATGCGGCGAAACTCAAATGGGAAGTGGGAATCGGAACAAAACATGTGCAGGATGCATCTTATCCGTTCCTGATCCAGGAAAAATACAGAGCCGGATACTTTACTCATTACGCAGGAGAGGGAACTGTGCGCAGTGCGAAACTTACCCACAATGGCGAGGAAGTAGATCTGTGCCTGTGCCGTACAAAAGCCCATTTCTCAGAAGAAGAGATGGAAGGCGGCAGGAAAAAGAGAATCCTTACCCTCGATCCGGTGGATATTGAGTTCGCTGATCTGACTGTAAAGCTTCAGACACGGGTGATCTTCGCGGAGGGTGAATCTGACATCCAGATAGAGAGAAATATACTGGAGATGAGCGATCCGTCTGCTAAAGTCGAACTGAACGAATACATGGTGGCATGCTACGGAACGACAGAGTATCCGGAGGATATGACGCATATTACCCTTGCCTGCACAAAAGAGGGAGAAGAGAAGACCATCAGCTATGAATATAAGTGCAGAGAAGCAGATATGGAAGGCGCCGACAGCGTCAGCGCAGTAATCCCTGAGATTGAGACAAAGGTGTCCATGAGCATGAACAAAAAAGAGGCGAAAGGCTACGTCCGCGAGGGCTATGCATTCTCACCGATGTTTACACTGGGATATACGACAGAAGTTTCTGATAAGGAGGTAGTGTCCACATGGCTCAAGCTGGAAAAGGCAGATTAAATTACCGTTGTCCGATGTGTTTTATGAGAGATCTTGATATCGATATGTTCTATGATAAGGACAAAGACGAATATTACTGTATCCGCTGCCAGTATGTCGGCAACGAGGAGGATGTTCTCAAGAGAAATGAAGTCATCCGGATGAAATACGGTGCAATGATGAAAAGATATAAGATGGAAGATTTTTAAATCTGTAATTTTGTGATACAAAGGTGCGTCACAGGTGTTTTGGATAAAACACCCGGGGCGCACTTTTTGCGACTGCGTTTTGAACAAAAGAATTCAGTTCATCCGCCGGAAGTCCAGCGGTGTTGCTCCGACGGCCTTCTTAAATACAGCGATAAAATGACTGGAATCAGTAAAGCCGGTGCGCCGGGCGATATCCTGTATCTCCAGACGGGGGCTGGTGATCAGCAGTTCTTTTGCCTTGCTGAGCCGGTATGAGGTCAGGTATTCATAAGCAGAACAGTTGAGATACCGGCGGAAGAGACGGGTCAGATACTGAGGTGTGATGAATACTTTCCGGCTTAAATCCGCGATAGTGAGCGGAAGGGAGTAATCCCTTTCGATTTCTTTTATTACGGGAAGTACATAATTCTGGTACAGAGGTTCGTCAGCCGGGCTGCCTGCATGCGCGGTGTCCGCAATATTTACCAGAACAGCATAGCAGTTGACGGAAAGCTGTTTCCGGTCAAGAGGACGGAGGCCGTACAGAACCAGACTGTCATCGATCAGACGGGCAATCTGTGCGCCCTGCCCGGCACTTACGGGAATGACTGGACGGCTGCCCATGATCTGAGGGATGCTCCGTTCGGCTGTGCCGGTAAAAGTGGCAAATTTTACGCGCCAGACAGCCTCGGATCTGTCGTAGGAATGGCGGATAAACGGGGCGATCAGAAGCCCCTCGTCCTTCTTCAGGATATAGGTGCCGGCAGCTGTTTCGATCTTCCCGGATCCCTGCTCTGTCTGCAGATAATGATAGAACGGATAGCCTGACGGACGTGTGACCCGTTCCTGCTCCCATCCGCTTCCGACAGACTCAAATGTATAAGGATCTGTTACGGGGGAGCTGCGGAAAACAACATTCATAAAACGCCTCCTGTATAATTAGTTTCAAAATATTATATTTTTAGTTTAACATATCATACACTGAAACGTCCAGAGACGTTATAATAGGGTAATACAGAAGGATAATCAGCTGCGATGCGAACTGCGGTTACTATGTTCAAAAGGAGGAGGCGCTGCATGAAAGTATTTGACTACACAAATGTGAAAGATCCCCGGTATTTCCGGGACGGCAGGCTGGATGCCGGCTCTGATCATGTCTATTATGCATCAGAGGCGGATATGCTGTCCGGCAATTCAGAATTCAGGGAAAGCCTGAACGGGGTGTGGAAATTCCACTATGCAAAGAATTACAGATCGGCTGTACCGGGCTTTGAAAAATCGGATTACTCCTGCGCTGACTGGGATGATATCCGCGTGCCGGCACATATACAGATGGAAGGGTATGATGCTCCCCATTATGTGAATGCACAGTATCCGTGGGAAGGCCGGGAGGATATACGGCCGGGAGAAATTCCGGAGCATTTTAATCCGACGGCAAGCTATGTGAAATATTTTACGGTTCCGGAGAGAATGCAGGGCAGACGTATTTTTATCTCTTTTCAGGGAGCAGAGAGCGGCATTGCGGTCTGGCTCAACGGAGCGTTTGTCGGATACAGTGAAGATACATTTACTCCTTCGGAATTTGAACTGACGGAATATATAAAAGACGGGGAGAATAAGCTGGCGGCTCAGGTGTTCAAGTGGACGTCCGGAAGCTGGTGCGAAGATCAGGACTTTTATCGTTTCTCCGGCATCTACAGGGATGTCTATCTTTATACCGTGCCTGATGTACATATCCGCGATCTCAGAGTACGCGCCATTCCGGATGAGACCCTGTCAAAAGGGAAATTCGAGATCCGGACAGAGACATGGGGAGCGGGAAAAGCCCGCATCCGCCTTGCCTATAAGGGCATGGTGTGTCTGGAGGATGAGAAAGAGCTGGCAGGAGAGAATACATGGCTGTGGGAGATTGACAGACCAAAGCTCTGGAGTGCGGAAGAACCGGAACTGTATGATCTGACAATTGAGGTATATGATGCGGACGGCAGCCTGTGTGAAGTCATACCCCAAAAGGCCGGATTCCGCAGATTTGAGATGAAAGACCATATTATGACGCTGAACGGAAAGAGGATCGTGTTTAAAGGCGTGAACCGCCATGAGTTCAGTTCCGCAGGAGGCAGGTGTGTCTCAGAGGAGGAGCTGCGCAAAGATCTGGCCGTGATGAAACAGAATAATATCAATGCCATACGGACCTGCCATTACCCGAATTCCTCGCTGATCTACAGACTGTGCGATGAATATGGCCTGTATTTGATTGACGAGACAAACCTGGAGTCGCACGGTTCATGGGATACGGCTTATGTAACAGGCGATTATGATTATATTGTGCCGAATAATAAACCGGAATGGCTGGATATGGTGCTGGATCGTGCGAATTCCATGTATCAGAGGGATAAGAACCACCCATCCATTCTGATCTGGTCCTGCGGAAATGAATCCTACGGCGGAAAGGATATTTATGAAATGTCTCAGTTTTTCCGCAGGGAGGATCCTACCCGTCTGGTACATTATGAGGGAGTATTTAATGACCGCAGCTATAATGATACAAGTGATATGGAAAGTCAGATGTATCCTTCGGTGAAATCGATCAAAGAGTTTCTGGCAAAGGATCGGAGCAAGCCGTTTATCTGCTGTGAATATACCCACGCTATGGGAAACTCCTGCGGCGCAATGCACAAATATACTGATCTGACGGATACGGAGCCTCTTTATCAGGGCGGATTCATATGGGATTATATCGATCAGACCATTACGAAAAAGGATCGGTACGGCAATGAGTTTCAGGCGTATGGCGGCGACTTTGACGAGCGGCCGACAGACTATAATTTCAGCGCCAACGGTATCGTGTACGGCGGAGACAGAGAACCCTCCCCGAAGATGCAGGAAGTAAAATTCAACTATCAGAATATTACAGCCGAAGTATCTGAAAAACAGGTAAAAGTGATTAACAAAAATCTTTTTGTGAATACGGACACATTTGACTGTATCGTGACGGTGGCGAGAAACGGCGTGCAGATCAGGTGTGAAAAGCTGGAAACAGATGTAGAGCCGCTGAGTGAAAAAACATATGATCTCCCGGTACAGCCGGAAACTGCGCCGGGCGAATATACGATCACGGTATCTTTCAGACTGAAAAAAGAGACGGTCTGGGCGGCGGCAGGACATGAGGCGGCATTTGGCCAGTATGTATATAGGATCAAAACAGAGAAGAGACAAAGTGCCGGAGAAGTTACCGTGATACGGGGCAAGCATAATATCGGAGTAAAAGGCGGGAACTTTGACGTACTGTTTTCTGTGCTGGACGGAGGCCTTGTATCCTACCGGTATGCAGGCAAAGAGATGATAAAAGAGATACCGAAGCCTAATTTCTGGAGAGCGCCTGTGGAAAATGATCAGGGTAATCAGATGCCGAAACGTTATGCACAGTGGAAGATCGCGAGTATGTATGTATCTCACAAGGATTTTCGGGAGGGTTCCTGCGGTACGGTTCTGGAGCCTGAGGTGGAAGAGTGCATCAGCGAGACGGGGAACAGTTTTGTGAAAATAACCTATACATATCTGATGCCCACGATACCAGTGAGCAGGTGCACGCTTGCATATGAGGTGACAGGAGATGGAAGAGTGAAGACGACCCTGTCTTACGATCCGGTAAAAGAGCTGGGGGATATGCCGGAATTCGGCGTTCTTTTCAAACTTGACGCGGATTATGATCATGTGGAGTGGTACGGGCTCGGGCCTTCGGAGACCTATGCTGACAGAAAGAGAGGCGCAAAGCTCGGCATTTATAAGAATCTAGTGAAAGACAATATGGCAAAATATATTGTGCCTCAGGAGTGCGGAGCCAAAGAGGAGGTGCGGTATGCCTCGGTAACGGACAGGAGGGGAAGAGGAATGCTCTTTGAGATGGATGAAAAGAGCGGGCCTATGATGTTCTCTGCTCTGCCGTATACGCCCCATGAACTGGAAAATGCGAAGCATCCGTATGAACTGCCGCAGGTACACTATACTGTGGTCCGTGCGGCGCTCGGCCAGATGGGAATTGCAGGGGATGACAGCTGGGGATCGCGTACGCATCCGGAGTATCTGCTGGATGCAGGCAGGAAGATGACGTTTACATTCAGCTTCAGAGGTATTTAAGAGGCAGCAGAAAAAATAGAATATAAAAAAGGAGAACGATCATGTTAGGAGGACATTTGCTCCATGGCGGAGATTACAATCCGGAACAGTGGCTGGACTGCCCGGAGGTTTTAGAGGAAGATATCAGACTTATGAAAGAAGCAGGCGTCAACTGTGTTACGCTGGGTGTGTTCTCATGGGCGGTACTGGAACCGGAAGAGGGCGTATACGACTTTGAATGGCTGGAAGAGATCATTGATAATCTGGGGGAAGCGGGGATTCGGGTAATCCTTGCGACGCCGTCGGGCGCCATGCCCCACTGGCTGACACAGAAATATCCGGAGGTGATGCAGGTGCGCGCTGACGGGCGGAGGAACCTGCCGGGGAAACGGCATAATTTCTGTTATACATCGCCGGTAATGCGCGCGAAGATCACCGCTCTTGACGAAGCACTTTCGGAGAGATTCGGGAAAAAGGAAAATGTGATCCTCTGGCATCTGTCCAATGAGCTGGCGGGAAATTTCAGTGACGGAGCCTGTCACTGCGATCTGTGCCAGAGCGCTTTCAGAGAGTGGCTGAAAGAGAAATACGGCACGCTGGATGCGCTGAATCACGCGTGGTGGGGACGTTTCTGGAGCCATGTATATACGGACTGGGAGCAGATCCACAGCCCGGCGCCCCACGGAGAGACGACTGTGACCGGACTGGAGCTTGACTGGCGCAGATTTGTCACGGATCAGATCAGTGATTTCTGCGGAATGGAGAGGCGTGCGGTGGCGGAGCACTCGGATCTTCCGGCGACCACAAATTTTATGGATACATTTAAGAATATCGATTACAACAGGCTGCAGAAGGAACTGGATATCGTGTCATGGGATAATTATCCATTCTGGCACAAGCAGAAAGACGAAGTTCCTGTGGCGGTTCAGGCAGCATTTAACCACAGTATGATGCGCACTATGAAGAAGAAACCGTTCCTCCTGATGGAGAGCGTGCCGTCTGTGATCAACTGGAGAAATAATAATCCGGTGAAACGTCCGGGAATGCATATGCTTTCTTCCCTGCAGGCGGTTGCCCACGGGTCGGATTCTGTCCAGTATTTCCAGTGGAGAAAAGGCCGCGGTTCCTATGAGAAATTCCACGGCGCCGTGCTGGATCACAAGAATGGAAGCAATACACGTACATTCCGTGAAGTGGCGGAAGTCGGAAAGCGGCTGCCGAATCTGGATCAACTGCTTGACAGAACGGTAAATCATCCAAAAGCTGCCATTCTCTTCGACTGGTCAAACTGGTGGGCAGTTGAAGATATTACAGGGCCGAGGCTGGATCTGGATTATCCGGCATGTGTCCTTGCCCATTACCGCGCATTCTGGGAGAAAGGTATTGAAGCGGATATCGTAGATATGGATGCGGAACTGAGCAGTTATCAGCTCGTGTCTGCTCCACTGAATTATATGTATAAAGCCGGATGGGCTGAAAAAGTAAAGACATTTGTCGAGAATGGAGGAATATTCGTCACTACATATTTCAGCGGCATGGCGGATGAGACGGATCTTTGCTTTACCGGACATCATCCGCTGGAGGATGTGCTGGGCGTTATGCAGGAGGAAATTGACGCTCCCTCCGAAGAGTTTGAAAATCAGTTTGCATATAACGGGACAGAGTACCCGGCACGGCGGATGTGCGAGATCAATCACGCGAAAGAAGGTGCAGAAGTGCTTGCTGCCTACGAACGGGATTTTTACGAGGGCTGCCCGGTGGTAACGCGCAATGCATTCGGAAAAGGAGAGGCGTATTATCTGGCGGCGGAGTCGGATATCGCATTTCTGCGGGCGCTTTACGGCGATGTGTTTCAGCGCGCCGGCCTGAAGAACGCGCTGGATACGGAACTTCCTTACGGCGTGACGGTAACGGAGCGTACCGGCACGGACGAATCCGGTAAAGGCGGAAGAGATGCAGTATTCGTGATGAACTTTAAGAATGAGCCGGTATGCGTGGACGGCATCGGAAGATGGACAGACGCCGAGAGCGGAGCGGTCTATGAAGGAAAACTGGAGCTGGAAGCGTTTCAGTGCGTGGTGCTTGAGAGGCGGGCCGACTGATAGGACAAATGAGATAACAAAATGACAATAAAAGCCGATCATCAAAAAAGATGGTCGGCTTTAGTGTTTGATTTCACATTTTTAAGTTCTGAAAAATGTGAAAATAAACACTAATATTGACATTCGCAATGGTATATACTAAAATAAGCTCAGGAGGTACACGAAAAATGCGCCGGAAAATCATGGAAAATCTGAAGACATGGAGTCTTGAGATAAAGAACCGGATGCCCCTGCTCCTCTATGGGGCGCGTCAGGTAGGGAAGACATATGCTATGCAGGAACTTGGGGCGAACGGGTTCAAAAACACGGTATATGTTAATTTTGAAGCTGACAGGACAATCGGCAGTTTTTTTGAGTCTAATATTCATCCGGAAACGGTGATCAAGGTTCTGGAGAAATATTTTCATACAACAGTAATACCTGATGAAACGTTGATCATTTTCGATGAGATCCAGATGTGTGAGAGAGCTCTGACTTCGCTGAAATATTTTGCGGAAGAAGCTCCGGAATATCATGTGATCGCGGCAGGCAGTCTTCTCGGTGTGGCGGTGAACAGGGAGCTGCAGTCATTCCCGGTAGGAAAGGTGAGAATGCTTACTATGTATCCGATGGACTTTGAGGAGTATTTGTGGGCCAGAGGGAAAGAGCTTCTGGCGGATAGGATACGGGAGTGCTTTCACCGGGAGCAGGCGCTTCCGGAGAATCTGCATCAGGAGGCTCTGGGAGAATACTATAATTACTGTATTATCGGCGGCATGCCTGCTGCGGTACGGGCAGAGACGGAGGGACAGACGACGCTGTCCCAGGCGGAGATCCGGCAGATGCTTCTGGATTCGTATATTGCAGATATGACGAAATATGCCGCACCGGGAGAGGCAGTAAAAATATTTGCAGCCTATGATTCACTGCCGTCCCAGCTTGCAAGAGACTCGAAGAAATTTCAATATAAATTGATAAAGAGCGGGGCAAGGGCATCTCAGTACGGTGATTCTATTGACTGGCTCATACGGGCGGGCATTGTCAACAAATGTACAAAATGTACACAGGGATTTATGCCGCCCTCAGCATTCCAGGACCTGGCATCGTTTAAGCTGTATTACAGTGATACAGGCATCATGTCAGCGCGGACGAATATGAATCTGGAACGGTTCATGAGCAGTGAATCGGAACACTTTAGAGGTATATTCGCGGAAAATTATGTGGCATGCGCTTTGAAAGCCAATGGCTATGAACTGATGTATTGGGAATCGGACGGAAAAGCCGAAGTGGATTTTCTGATTATACGGGACGATCACGTGATCCCGGTGGAGTGTAAGGCAGGCGATCACGTCAGGGCAAAAAGTCTGGCAATCTACAAAGAAAAATATCATCCTGCATACTGTATCAGGATTTCGACAAGAAATTTCGGGACGGCAGCAGGAATAAAATCTGTTCCGCTTTATGCGGTTTTTTGCATATGATGCAATAGTAGAAAGGAGACACCACCATGCAGTCATCAACAGATCTTAGAAGCTTGTTAAACAGGATCGATCACCGGGGATATCCGGCCTATAAAGATACAAGGGGCGCCTACCAGTTCCCCGGCTACATCTTATCTATCGACCATGTGCAGGGCGACCCTTTCGCCTCTCCGTCAAAGGTGAGTGTCCGCGCTGCCGGACGCACAGCGGGCTTCCCAAAGGAACTGTATCAGGAAGACTATCAGAGAATTGCGCTGCAGGACGAGCTGACGAGACAGTTCGGCAGACAGGCTGAGCAGTTTGCGTTTAAGGCGAAAGGTTCGGGAAAGAGCGGACTGATCTCTGTAAGCCGCTGCTCTCAGGAAGTGCTGGAACGCACGGCGTGCCGCATTGATCCGAAGAGCGGAGATATTGTGCTGCGCATGGAAATCGGATTTCCGGCGAACGGACGGACGATCAACGCGAGAGAACTGGAGAAGATTCTCTTTGATTTTGTGCCGGAATGTGTGAAACACTCCCTCTTTTATAAAAATATGGATGCAAAGCGTTTAAGAGCAATTGCAGATCTTGCAGAGGATCAGCACCATATCCGTGAAATGCTTCCAAAGATGGGACTCTGCGCTTTTGTGGCGAACGGGAGCGTGCTGCCAAGAGAGTCGGGGATCTCATCCCGTCCCATGAAGGGCGGAGTGAAGTTCCAGTCCCCGAAAGAACTGGAAGTGACGATGGAACTTCCGCGCAAAGGAAAGATCACGGGTATGGGGATCCGCAAGGGGATCACTCTGATCGTGGGCGGAGGCTACCACGGAAAATCCACTTTGTTAAAGGCATTGGAGCTGGGAGTATATGACCATATTGCAGGGGACGGCAGGGAATATGTTATCACAGATAACACTGCCGTGAAGCTGCGCGCCGAGGATGGCAGGAGCATTCAGAAGACAGACATTTCCATGTTCATCAATGATCTGCCGAACGGGAAGGACACTGTGGGATTCTGCACCGAAGATGCCAGCGGCAGTACATCGCAGGCTGCGAATGTAGTAGAGAGTATAGAGGCGGGGACTTCCCTTCTGCTGATCGACGAGGATACGAGCGCGACTAACTTCATGATCCGGGACGAACTGATGCAGAGAGTCATCCACCGCGACATGGAGCCTATTACTCCGTTTATTGAGCGGATACGGGAACTGTATGATGATTACGGCATTTCCACTGTGATCGTGGCGGGAAGCTCGGGGGCCTATTTCCATGTTGCGGATACCATTATCCAGATGGACCGCTATGTGCCGAAGGATATCACCGCTTATGCAAAGAAAGAAGCGGAGAGCTATCCGGCGGTCAGCGGTCCGGAGACACCGGCTAAGAGACCGGATTTCCACCGGTGCCCGCGGGCGGGAAAAGGCTTCCGGGAGAATGACAGGATCAAGATGAAGACCATGGGACGCGAGGCGGTCATGATCAACAAGGAGACTATCGATCTGCGCTATGTGGAGCAGATCACGGACAGTGAGCAGGTTACGGCGCTCGGGTACTGTATGAGGTATGCGCAGAAGCATATTATG
Organism: Candidatus Mediterraneibacter surreyensis; assembly: GCA_019118885.1. GTDB lineage: Bacteria > Bacillota > Clostridia > Lachnospirales > Lachnospiraceae > Mediterraneibacter > Mediterraneibacter surreyensis. Next base: position 22,357 of record DWYB01000033.1, read on the forward strand.
GACGGAAGAAAAGACCTCAGGCAGATCGTGGACGAACTGGAGCAAGTCATAGAAAAAGGGACGCTGGCGGCTCTGTGTGAGAGCAGTTCCAGCATATCCTGCATGGCAATGCCCAGACGGCAGGAAATTTTTGCCTGCATTGACCGTTACCGGAGCCTGAAAATGTGATATAAGAAGACGATAAAGGAGTGACATCAAATGCAGTTAGTTGACGGCAGACCGGAGAGTACAGAAGGAAGACTTGAGAAAGAAATAAGAGTGTACGATTTCCTTGACTCTCTTGGAATAGAATATAAACGAGTTGACCATGAGGCGGCTATGACTATGGAAGCCTGCGAGGAGATCGACCGGACGCTGAGCGAAGGCGTGGAGAAAGGAGTTGCCATCTGCAAGAACCTGTTCCTGTGTAACCGGCAGGCAACGGATTTCTATCTGCTGCTTATTCCGGGAGACAAACCCTTTAAGACGAAATATCTATCCGCACAGATCGGATCCTCAAGGCTGTCTTTTGCAAAGCCGGAATATATGGAGCAGTATCTGGACATCACGCCGGGTTCTGTGAGCGTAATGGGATTAATGAACGATAAAGAGAAAAAAGTCAGGCTCTTGATCGACGAAGATGTCCTGCAGGATGAATATTTCGCCTGCCATCCGTGTATCAATACATCCAGCCTGAGGTTCAAGACGTCGGATCTTATGGAAAAAGTAATTCCTGCCATGGAACATGAGCCGACTATGGTCTGCCTGTAGGAGCGATACGGCCGGTGAGAGCAGAGGCAAACACGTGAATTGAAAAAGTAAATTCGGTATGAAAGAGTTAATTCTATGAATCTCTAAAAAGGTGCATAAAATTAGCTCTTTTTTGTGGATGGACAGAGGATTTTGTGGTAAACTGAATTCAAATTTATAGGAA